>JAIBBP010000015.1 GCA_019694615.1 Microthrixaceae bacterium
GTGCGCAGCAGATCGCCTGGTCGATGGTGGGGCGACGAGCGATCCTCGCCGACCCCGCGTTCAACGGTGGCGACTACTACGACGCTTCACCCGGCCACGGTCCTCACGTCGGGCTCAAGCTCGCACGGGAGATCGCCCAGATCCACTACCGATCAGAGGAGGCGTTCTCGTCGCGCTTCGGTCGTCGCTCGCTCGACGCGCTGGAGGCGCAGGACGGAAGCGGCGGGTTCCCTCTCGACGGTCGCTTCGACGTCGAGGGCTACCTCGACTACCACGGCGACAAGCTCGTGCGCCGCTTCGACGCGAACTCGTACCTGCGGCTCAACAAGGCGATGGATCTGCACGACCTCGGGCGCGGCCGCGGCGGCGTTGCCGCAGCGGTGCGCAGGATGACCGGGCCGGCGGTCATCATGAGCATCAACAGCGACATCCTCTACCCGCCCTACCAACAGGAGCAGCTGCGCGACCTCCTCGTCGACGCGGGAACGAGGTGCGGCTTCTACGAGATCGACAGCACCGACGGCCACGATGGATTCCTCATCGAGGTCCAGCAGATCGCGCCGATCATCGAGGCGTTCCTCGACGCAACGGTGCAGGACGAAGTGTTCGGAGGCATGACATGACACAACCCGACGACCTCGGCCCGGCCCGTTCGGCCGAACCCCCGGCAGAATCGCTTCACGCCGACACCCGTGCGATCCGTGGCGGTCGCGGCGCGAACGGCTCATCGCTGGCCCCGGTGTTGTGGGCGACATCAGCCTTCGTCACTCCAGACTCTGCGACCGCGCAACGGATGGCGTCGACGATCGGCGCGTCGGAGTTCTACGGGCGGTACGGCAATCCGACGGTGTGCGCGTTCGAGTCGGCGATGGCCGACATGGAGGGAGCGGAGGCGGCCCGAGCCTTCTCGTCGGGCATGGGTGCCGTCTCTGCAGTGCTGTTCGGGCTGGTATCGGCGGGCGACCACATCGTCACCCAGAAGCAGCTGTACGGCGGCACGCAGCTGCTGTTCAACGCGGTGTGCCCACGATTCAACATCGACGTCACCTACGTTGACGCAACCGACCCCGACGCGTGGGAGGCGGCGATCCGCCCCGGCAAAACGATGCTCTGTTTCGCCGAGACGCCGTCCAACCCCCGGCTTTCCATGGTCGATCTCGAACGCTTCGGGCGCATTGCCGGCCCGGTGACCGTCGTCGACTCGACGTTCGCCACACCGATCGGCCAGCGCCCCCTCGATCACGGCGTTGACTTGGTGTTGCACTCAGCGACCAAGTCGATCGCGGGCCACAACGACGCGACCATCGGCGTGGTTGCAGGCGAACGGGACCTCATCGACTGGCTGTGGGGGTTCGCCGTGCTGCATGGCGCGAACGCGTCGCCGTTCGACGCCATGAACGCGATTCGCGGCCTCCGCACGTTGCCGATCCGCCACGAGCGGCAGTCGGCGACGGCGCAGGCGCTGGCCGAGTTCCTGGAGGCGCATCCTGCGGTCGAGTCGGTGTCATTCCCTGGTTTGCCGTCGTTCGCGCAGTTCGAACTGGCGAAGCGCCAGCTGACGATGCCCGGTGGGCTGATCACCTTCGACGTCGCCGGAGGGATCGCCGCGGGTCGGGCATTCGTCGAGGGCACCACGATCGCTCAGATGGCAACTTCGCTGGGCGGCCCCGAAACTCTGGTGACCCACCCCGCCACGACGACCCACGCCGGGCTCCTGCCCGAGGAGATGGCCGAGGCGGGGATCGGCGACGGCACGATTCGCATGTCCGTTGGCCTCGAGCATCCGGGTGATCTGATCGCCGACCTCTCCCGCGCCCTCGATCTCGCTGCCCGTGCCCGAGCTCATTGAGGTCGAGATGTACCGCGTCGCGCTGGATGCGACGGTTGGTCGCTCGATTGCCGAGGCGCACATCCCTGACCGGTCCTATCCCCGCTTCGTCGGGGTCGAGGAGGTCGTCGCCGAGCTGGTCGGCTCGACGATCGTTGGAACGTCCCGTCGGGGAAAGCTGGCCATCGCCGAACTCGACTCCGGCCGGCGGCTCGGACTCAGGTTCGGCATGACCGGCCGGCTGATCGTCGACGGCGCCGCTCCGATCGACACCCTGGAGTACTCGTCGGATCGCGACGATCCGGCGTGGGACCGGTTCATCATTCGCTTCTGCGACGGGGGAGTGCTGCGCCTCAACGACCCGCGGCGTTTCGGCTCTGTCGAACTCGATCCGAGCCTCGACGCACTCGGACCCGACGCGAGCACCGCTACGGTTGCGGAGATGGTCGACGCGGTGAAGTCGGACCGCTCGGTCAAAGCCGTCCTGCTCGACCAGTCCCGCGTCGCTGGGCTGGGCAACCTGCTCGTCGACGAAACCCTGTGGCGCGCCGCCATCGCCCCAACGAGAACAGCCCGAACCCTGGACCACGAACGCGTCGCGCATCTCCGTCGGGTGATGCGACGCACGATCGCCCAGCTGACGCGGCGTGGCGGATCGCACCGTGGGGATCTTCACGAGGAACGCCACGCTGGCGGGGTGTGCCCTCGTGATGGTGAGCCGTTGCTGCGTCAGCAAGTTGCGGGCCGAACGACCATCTGGTGCTCCGCCCATCAGACGTAGCGCTGCCCTCGACCTCGCCTGACTCGCTGGCATTGCCACGGGTCGGGCGGGCTGGTTTTGTAGTATCTCGCCGTACGACAGAGGTCGTCGTGGTCGAGGAACGGAGTGCTGAGCGGGTGAGTGGCGGCGTGCGATCAAGCGGCTCGAGGTCGCTCCCACAGGGATGGACGCCCCGCGTGGTTGCTGTCGTCGCGCTCTTCGTGCTGTGGGCCGGACTCGGAGCGGTTTCCGCCGGTGCCTCGGTCGGGGTCGCTGAGCAGGCACCATCGCCGACCGCGACCGGTGAGATCACGCCCCGCGCCGATCCCGCGGCTGAACGACTTCGCGAGGTCACGTTCGCGTTTCTCGGTGCCGGGGGCGTGATCCTCATCCTGACGGTCGCGTTCTGGAAGGCGACCCGGCCGGCACTCCTCAACGCCAACGTGGCAGGGTCGTCTGCGACCCCACCGGCGTCACCGCCCAAGATTCCCGCAGCGCTGGTCCTGGCGTCGCCGGCTGCTTCAGCTGCCGATCCGGCCGAGTTGTCGGCGGACGATCTCACAGAACCGATCTCGTTGGACGAGGCGCCGCCGCCGTCCGGTACCCCGGTGTTCGACGCTCCACCACCGTTGGGCGAACTTTCCCGTGCCTCACGCAAACCGCTCGTCGGCAACGACTCGGCCTGGATCATCGAACCCGAGTCGCCATCAGGTCTGATCCCGGACAAGCCGACAGCGGGTAATTTCCGCGCCGGGGACAGCCCGTCGGCCCCGGCCGTCACATCCGAGCCGATCGAAGCCCACCTCGTCGGTGAGTCGGAGGCCGAACCGGGTCCAGCCACGACGAAGGCGGACCCGCCCTCCGCTCCTCAGTCCCTGATTGCTGCTCTCGCCGCGATTCCTGACCAGGAGCCCACCAGAGTCCGCTTCGACGACCCACCGGTTCAGCGGGTGCCGCCTCGTCGTCGTAAGCCGTCCGGCGCCCCCAACTTCGATCGCCAGGCGCGCTCGCGCGATCCCGGGGCCGTTGACGACATGGCGGTGATGGCATCGGCGCTGAGTTCGGTGCCGGCGCGTCCCGCCGACTTCCCACCGACCGGCGAGTTCTACGACCAGGACCTCGATCCCGGCGACCCGCCCGGCTCCATCTAGGGTGGGTGCATGGCCGACGGTCTCGACATCGACGCAATGATCAAGCGGTTTCGCCTCAGGGCGGAAGCAGTGCGCGGCCGCCAGGTGCCGCCGGTCGAAGGTGAGGCCCGCAAGGCGTTCATCGAACAGTCTCGCCTCGACTTCCAGGACTTCGCGATCCTCGCTGACGCCCAGGGTTCGGTGGAGGACGGCGTGCTGGTATTGCGGGTCGATCTTCGTCCGAAGGCCTGACGGATGCCGTCCACCCCGGTGGAGCGGGCGTTGGCAGCGATCGATGCGGCGAACTCTGATGACCCGAACCTGATCCCCGACGGTGCGGTCCACCGGCCGAAGGAGTGGTGCACGCCGAGCGGATGACGGCCTGGCTCCACGTCCTTGCCCCCGACGCCGACGATGCACAACGGCTGGCAGCGCGCGCCCACCATTTTCGACGGTGGACCACGCCGCGGACGGACTGCCCGGCGGGTCGAGCCGGCTATCTCCGGTGGCGGCGAGACGCTCACCGGCGACACGCGGAGGAGGTCGGGGGACTGCTCCGGACGTGCGGGGTCGACGAGACGGTCATCGCCGACACCATGCGGATCGTGGCCAAGGACGGGCTGCGCACCGACTCGCGGGTGCAGGTTCACGAGGACGCGCTGTGCCTCGTGTTCTTCGAGTTGCAGGGGATGTCGACCGCTGCGCTGCTCGGCGAGCGCACCGAAGGCGTGGTCGCCAAGACGCTCGCCAAGATGAGCGACTTGGGGCGGGGGCACCTCGCCGAGGCGTCGATCGCTCCCGAGGTACGCGCCGTGATCGACGCAGCCCTCTCTCCGGAGGGGTAGCGCCGCCTACCGAGTCGCAGTGGCGCGCTGCGCCTCGCCCAGGAGCTGCTGGAAGTCCGAACGTCGGTGCAACCCGTGGAATGCCCGCTCGACCGAGATGCGGTGGGGGTCGGGTGAAACGTTGACGGCACGGTGCAGCCACGCCATGGCTTCATCCGCGAGGCCGCGCGTCGCGAGTCCGGCCGCCCCGAGGTACAAGGGTTCGGCGGACTGCTCGTCGATGAAGAGTGTGGTCGCCAAAGCGACCAGATCGTCGGTCGATCCGTGATGGACCCGGGCCTCGAGAACCGCCAGGCTGTGCTGCGCCTCCGGTGGGACGTAGGCGAGGAGCGTGCCGATCTCGGGGCGGTCGGGGCGGTCGACGAGCCAGTTCCGCGAATCGCCGTCGGCGAGGTGAGCGAGAGCAGCGCCCGCGCCCGCTGTGTCTCCGGCGAGCAGCGCCACGTGGCCACGAACCCACGGCGACGGACGCCACCAGCGGGGGAAGTCGGCTAGATGCCCGGAGGCCCAGGACTCGCGTTCGGCGGTGCGGGCGGCCCGTACCTGGTCCTCGTGGCGGATCTCACGGGTCGTGGGGGCGTTGTCGACGTGCGCGCCCCGTCGCCAGCGGTTGATCGCCGCCAACTGGCCCCACGAACCGAGTGCGGTGACCAACGGGACGAAAAGCGCGTCGCCGAACAGAAGCGACGGGAGGCGCCACAGCTGGACGATGTAGACCTGCAACGTCGGTGAGTCGACTCGTGGAACCGACAGTGCGGTGAAGGGCGCCTCGATCAGGTCGGCCTGAACCCCGAGCGAGAGAGCGAGCATCGCTAGCGAGATGACGAGCGACGCGGTCAGGAACGCCCGGACCGCTCGGTCGCCGAACGCTCGGGTGAGGAGGGACGACGCGATGTGCCCACCGTCGAGGGGCCACAGCGGAACGAGGTTGAGGAATCCCAGGAGTACGCCGGCCCACGCGACGGCGTCGAGGACGTCGAGCGCCGCTGCGAGCTCGGTGCGGCTGGTGGCATCGAGCGCTCGGTGAACAGCCCACCGCACCACCGGGACCGCGAGGAGTAGCTGACTTCCCGGCCCGGCGAGGCTGATGGCCACGTGGTGGCGGGTTGTGAGCCTGCGGGTCGTCGCGAAACTGGCGTAGCCGCCGAGGAACGTGACGCAGATCTCCGGTCGCGCTCCGAACGCCTTCGCCGTGAGCGCGTGACCGAATTCGTGGAGGACGACGAAGACGACCATCGCGACGACGGTGTACATGCCGGTGCGCCCGCCGTCGGACCACTGGTAGATGAGGAAGGCCCCGAGTAGGAAGAAGGGGTCGAACGACACGGGGATCCCGAACGCGGTGAACAGCGGCCGTCGTTCCACGGGGTTGGACCTTACAACCGACGAAGCCCCCGGTTTCCCGGGGGCCTCCATGGAGCGGACGACGAGATTCGAACCCGCGACCCTCACCTTGGCAAGGTGATGCTCTACCAGCTGAGCTACGTCCGCAACGGATCGAGAGTGTAGCAACATCGGGAGCGGTCGAGAGCCATTCGAGGG
>JAIBBP010000254.1 GCA_019694615.1 Microthrixaceae bacterium
CCGTCGGCCGACAGCGGCGGCAAGGCGACCCGACCACGCCAGTCGGCACCGTTGTGCTCGAGCCGATCGCGCACCACGTTCCACAACACAACCAGCTCGTCGGTCGCGAGCGACGAAGCGACGCTCACAGCAGGCTGCCTTGGATGCCCGTCGAGAGATCAGGGTCGACGACGTAGCGCGCCGCCGCGGGCAGGAGTCGAAGCTCGCCGTCGGGTGAGCGTTCGGCCAGACGAAGATCGGAGAGCAGCTCGGCGACGTCGTCGAGCAGCGTCGCCGGCGCCTCGACCGACGTGTTCGCCCAGCTTCCGCCGTGCTGGGCGATGAGTTCGTCGATGATTGCGAGCAGCGTCTCGCGATCGCGCCACGCTCCCGGCGCACTGCCACCGGCCAGTCGTTCGATCAAAAGGAGTGCGGCATGGCCGACGGTCCCGCCGGCGGGGAAGCGGCGATCGCTCAGTCGGCCTGTCGGGTCGATCGCAGCGACGCCCTCGGCGCGCGCTTCCAACGAGAACCCGAACATCTCGTCGAGCCATTGCGACTCCTCGCCGAGGCGTCGGCGCAGCTCGCTCCACTGCTCGTCGGTGCAGTCGTCGCGGTACAGGACGGGATCCTCCACGAGGCGGCACCGCATCCATTGCCGCATCGGGACATCGCGGGGTGGTCCGATGTCGGCGAGCCCAGCGGTATCGGTGCCCATCCCGGGCAGCGTCAGCAGGGAGATGCGGTCAGGGCGAACCCGCAGTACCGCGTCGGCGGTCTCGTCGGTGCTGTACTGCTCGACGTGTTCGAACAGCTCGGTCATCAGACCGTGGTCGATCATCCAGCGGAGCGCGGAGACGAGCGCGCGCCGCTCGGTCGTATCGCCCACCAGTTCGATGTCGGCCTCCGCCGCGGCGGAACGCACCTGCTCGATCAGGTCGCGAAGGCTCACGACGTCGGGACCGGCGGTCGTGCAAGCGCACACCAGCGCCAGCAGCATGTACTCGAGTTGGCGAAGCGGGCGTGGATCGGACCTGGTCGCCCACAGCGGACGACCAGCGGGTGCGTACGTGCTCTTGTAGAGGCGCGCCGTGTCGTGGCTCACGTGGAGTCGGTAGCCGAGGCGCTGGGTGAACCACCGGTCGAGTGCAGTCTCGTGTCGTCGGATCGTGCGGAACAGGTCCGGATACCGCTCGGCGGCCGTGAGCGGATGCATCAGCAGATGGCGGGCCGCCTCGCGGAGTTCGCCCGCCAGCTGCGGGCTGCCGTGTTCGAGGTCGACGAGCGTCATGTCGGCACCACCGCCGACGCGGGCCCGACCGTCACGTTCAGGTCGAACATCGTCAAGGACCCAGATGGCGTGGATACGGTGGTGGCCCCACCCGGGTCGGGCTCGATCCGGCACTCGAGGCCGTTCGTCGATACCTCTCGTCGGCCACCCGCAACACGTCGGTGCGACGCCTGAGCGATCAGCTGTTGGAGCCGGGCCAACGCCGCGACTGACACCTCGACACCGTCGACCGACCCGGCGATCGCTATGAGCTCGTCGTCGACGGCCCGCAATGCGGTGGCCTCAGCCTCACGCTTCCGTCGCAGCAGTTCGACCGCAGCCGAACGATCACGCAACGGCGTGGCGGACCCCCGGTTGGTGGTGTCGCCCCGCTGACGAAGCGACACGGCGACCGAGGCTCGGGGCGCCGTCTCCCAGGGCGTGGTGGTGGGAACCGGGTCGCCAGCATCGTCGGACACCACGCCCAGGTGTCGGGCCGGGAAGAGCCCGAATGCTCCAGCCGCCAGGTGATGACAGGTATGTACATCGGCAGCGTCGTCGAACGCCGCCGCGAGGCGAAGAAAGCTGTGCCGCCGCGACGACGAGCCGGTGCCCAGCCGCGAGAGCCGCGTCAGGTTGAGCGTGAGCGTGCGAATCGCCGCGACGGAGTCGCGATGCAACATGTCGACGCGCGACGGTCGGCCCGGGCTCGACCGGAACCACCACGACAGATGATCCCAGTCGGCGACGTCGGAGCCCTGGCGGCGTGTCACACGAATGTCGTCGCCCAGCCCGGCGGATTCAACGCGTGACGCGAGCCCGCCCGACATCCGCTCGATGATGGACGGAATCCGCGGTTCGAGCTGCGCCAGCAGTGCGCCGACGGGGCGGGCGAGCCGGTTGATCTCGTCGAGCTGGTCGCTCACGTAGCCGACGAGCACTTCAGCAAAGAGTTGAAACTCGGCGGGGTCGAGGTCGAACCGCGCCCGCCACTGGTTGATCTGGGAGAAGAACGAGGTCACCTCGTCCGCGAACTCACGGTGGATGTCGAAGGTGGCGCGCACCGTGTCGCCGACGACGGCGGGATCCGCGGTAGTTGGGTCGAGATCGAGGAGCTGTGCGAGTGAGTCCCGGATCGAGCGGAGGCGGCCGGGGGTGACGTCGCGCACTTCGTCGATGCGAGTCAGCACACTCTCGACGAGCGCGTGCACCTCCTGGCCGGCACGCGAGATCACGTAGCGGTTCCGGCGCTTGTAGTAGTCGGAGAGACTCGCTGGGGCACCGACCGAGGAGGATGCGTCGAGGTTGCCCCAGCGGCGGAGTTGCTCCAGCCGCTCGGGCATCACCTCGGGGTCGACGATCGTGCCCTGCTTCGCTAGTTCGTTGACCACGTCGTCGGGCGCGAACTCGGCGAAGAACGTCTGGGCGAACACCGAGACGATGGCTCGGTAGTCACGCCACTCCTCGCCGTTGATGTAGCGAAAGAGCTTGCGAGCCTCGTCAGGATCGGTGATGACGAGGCGGTGGGAGCGATCCGGGTCGGTCATCGTCGTGGCTATGGCGCCGGCACCCGCTGGGTGCCGTCCCAGCGTGCATGCTCCAGAAGGATCACACCCGAGCCGGCATCGCGGACGACCTCGGTGATGGCCAGCTCCGGCACGGTCGAGTACGTGCCCCACAGGCGTTCGCTGGTGGCGATGAAGTCGAGCTCGAGTTCCACCAGCAGCCCGAACAGCTTCGGGTGGTTGTCCTCGGACACCTTGGCGAACGCATCGTCGAGCAACACGAACCGCGGCGCCGACGGAGCGATCTCGGCGAGCGCGTCGCACGACGCCGCGACGGCCGCGAACAGTGGGAGGTACGACACCACCTTCTTCTCGCCTTCGGACAGCGCTGTCTTTCGGGAGAGTCGTTCGGGCGATCGGCCGGGACGCTCGATGAGCACATTCATGTCGTGCCAGCGTCGGTAGTCGAACACCGAGGCGATGAGGTCGCGGTACGGGGCGTCGGGCTCGGCGCGACGGGCCTCGTCGAGGCGCGCCGACAGCGCGGCGGACAGCGTCGCGTCCTCCTCGGCGGTACGGAGCTCAGGGAGCTTCGACATGAGCTCGACGACCGGCAGCAACGACTCGTCGACGGTGGTGGAGCGAGTCCATCGCAACCTGGCCGAGATGCCGTGTGCCGTCGACACCGTGCCGAGTCGCTTGTTCATGCCGTCGACCAGTTCACGTGCCGCGTGGAGCTTGCGCGACACCTCCTGGGCGATCACACCCTGAAGGAGGTTTCGCAGCGCCTGGTCCTGCTGGGCGGTGAGCAGGCTCGCGTTCTTGGAGAGCTGTGCCCGCACTTCGCCGGTGGCTTGCACTAGCGGCATCCGACCGTAGGGGCCGGTCACCTCGATCTCGAGCGGGAGAGTGTCGTCGGGCTGGTGGTCGGCAGCGTCCCAGTTGGCGCCCAGCCGGTCCCGGCGCTGGCGCAGCGACTGGCGCACGCTCTCGGCGTTGGCCGGTCGGTCCGGCGGCGCGACGCTGTCGAGAATCGCCCCGGCGATCTGGGCCAACCCCTCGACGGAGTCGGTGACGACCGGGAGGTGGAACACCGGGTTCGCATCAGTGTCCGGCTCATGGCTGGCAGTGAGTGCGGCTCGATAGCCGGTCTGGTCGAGCGCGGCGCGAAGGCGGGGCAAGGCGGCGACCGCGACCGATGCGGCATCGGCCGTGGCGCGGGTCTCGGTTGCGAGCTGCGCCTTTGCGTCGGCGAGCACGTGGACGTGGTCCTCGGTGCTTTGGCGCGCCTCGGGGAGTTGCTTGCGCACGGCTGCGAGCTCGTCGGTCGACGCGTCGATCACCGACACGATCTCGTCGTAGGTGGCACCGAGCGCGTCCTCGGCAGTGGCGAGTTCGGTGGCCAGCGGTTCGTGCTCGGCTCGCAGGCTGTCCGCTGTCGCCGTCGCGTCGGCAACAGCGCGCACGGCCTGACCGTGACGATCCGCAGCGCTGGACCACGCCGAGTGCGAGCGAACCAGGGCCTTGATGGCGGGTGGCACGCGACTCGTGAGGTTCACCAGCTCAACGAGGCGACCGTCGATGTCGTCGAGCAGCTGCGGGTCGTGGGGGAGTGCGAACGTCGCGGCGCTTCGTCGCACCGTCGCTGCGGCTTCGCCTGCCGCCTGCTCGCGGCGGTCCCGCTCGGACTGCCGTTCGGCCAGCTCGGCGCGTCGCTGCTCGACGGTGGTTTCGGCCTGTGCAAGCGCGAGTGTGGCCAGGTCGAGCGGCCGCGTCGAGGGTGCTGCTCGGAGGTGCGACGTCACTGAATCGAGCAGTATGACGACGCGCTCGACGGCGGCGATCGTGCGGTCGTGCTGCGCCTCCGCTGCGCGGAGCTCGGTGGCGACCTGCTCGCGCAGACGTTGGAGCGCCGCATGACGGGCGGCCGCGCCCACATGTTCGAGATAGTCGCGCCGGTGCCGACCGCGCAGGACGCCCGTGCGGAACGAACCATCCGACGCGACGACGGTCTCGGCGGTCGACGTGTGGTCGGTCGAGACTGATTGAAGAAACCTGCCGATGACGTCGACGTCGATCTCGGAACTCAATGCCTCGGGGACGACGATGTCGAGAACGGCGCTGAGCGGTGAGCCGACGTCTGCGCTCGACGCGACGCCGACGAGTTCGCCGTCCGCCAGCACGATGCCGTCTGCGGCAATGCGGGCCCCCAAGAGACCCGACGCTTCGAGCGCCGCCTCGTAGCCGAGCCGGGACGCCTCGTCGACGTCGTCGGCGAAGTCGACGACCTGCGCCAGCGCAACGCTGCCGTCGCGCTGCCACTGCCAGCGGGGGACGTCGGGCTCGGGGAGCGCGGCGAGGCGTTCGACCTCGGTGCGGAGCGATTCGACTGTCGCTGCTTCGATGGCGGATCGGGCATCCAACGCAGCTCGCTCGTCGCGGAGTCGGTCGGCGAACCGCGAGACCCGTGCGGTGGCGTCATCGAGTTGGACCGGCGATGTGGCGCTGAGCGCTCGGAGACCTGCTGCCGCCTCGCTGTCGTCGTCCGGTTCGGGGATTCTGGCTGCCTCGGCGGCCCACGCGCTGACAGCAGCTGCGAGCTCGGTCCGTGCGGCGGCCAGCGCCTCGGCTGCCCGGTCGACCTGCGCTGTTGCTTCGTCGAAGCCGGCGGTCGCGGCCGACAGGCGGTCTTCGGCCACGGTCAAGGCAGCCTCGGCGCGTTCGACGAGGCGGTGCAGTCGCCGAACCTCCTCGACGTCGCCGCGGCGCGCTGTCGCTGCTGTTCGCACGGCCCCGACGGCCTGCTCGCAGGGTTCGGTGACGAGTGGGCCTGCGGGAACGTCGACGTCGTTGATGAGCTCTGTTGCACAGGCCGGCGCAACGACCGCGGTCGCCGCGACGCCGGCGCCCTGCGCGAGGGTGCCCACGTTGACCAGGACCGACGACAGGTCGTCGCTCGCCTCCGTCGCCGCACGTCGCGCGCTCTCGACACCGGCACGGGCGTCGTCGGTATCGCGTTGACGATTCGTCACGTGCAGCTCGGCCGTCGCGAGTCGGTCGCGCAGGGATCGCACCCGGTCACGCAGTTGTTCGAGCTTGCGGCCTTCACGGAATGCCGGTTGATCGCGCAGCGCGTCGAGTTCGGCCCCGAGCCGTCGTTCGTGGCCTTCCAACCGAGCGACCTCGTCGCGGGCAGCGTCGAGTGCCGTCTCCGCGGCAGTGGCCGCGGTCGCTGCGCTGCGTTGCGCCCGTTCCGCGGCGCGGGCTGCGGTGACCAAGGTCTTCGCGTGGTCGGCGCGGCGGCGGGCATCGCCGGTGGCGTAGCTGCGGTAGACGTCGGTGAGCGCGTCGAGCGTCTCGGCGGTCGCCGTGAGCGCGGCGACGGTACGCCGATGCTCTTCGAGGTTCTCCAGCGGTTGCGCGGCGTCGTCGATCGCGGTGTCGGACAGCTGAGGGAGTGCGTCGTCGAGGTACGCCGTGAGTTCGTTGTCGATGCGGTCGCCGACACGGGGGCTCCGTACGACATGAAGGAGACGAAGGTGCTGGGTGAGGTCGGCACCTCCGAACAGTTCGGCTCGCACCCGTTCGCGGTAGGCGGTTCGTTGGTCGTCGGCGTAGACGGCGGTCGGCCCGAGCGCGGCGCGGAGCGCGTCGACCGACAGGGGGACCCTTCCATCGACGAGCTTCACGTCGATGCCGGGGCGCATTGGTGTGACGAACCACCAGGTGCGCACCTTCTCCGTCGACTGGTTGGCCCGGAGTCCACAGCCGCAGACCAGGTAGTCGTCGCCGCGGCGGAACTCGATCCACAGGTACCCGACGGGCTGCTGTTCGTCGCGTCCGCTGAGCATCCACGACCGCAGCACACCGGACTGTTCGCCGGCGGCGTCGATCCGTCGGACGTCGGCTTCGAGCAGGAACGGCAGCAGCATGTTCATGGCCGTGGACTTGCCGGACCCGTTGACGCCGCGAAGCAGCAGGCGGCCTCCGGCGAACTCGAACTCGTCGTCGCCGTATTGGTAGACGTTCAGGATGCCGGCGCGGTTGAGCTGCCAGCGGTCGACCATCGGGGAAGGGTATCGGCTCGTCGAATAACGCATCGAACGGCCGAGTCGTGGCTCTCGTCGTCAAGCCGGATGGGACCGAGGAAGTTGGACCTCGGAGGACACCTGCGGTCGTCTCACGTACAAGTTCCCGCCCCGGTAGTCCAAGATTGATCTATAGAGAACTAGAAAAATGGGTACGGTCAGGTTATGACCGAACGACGATTGTTGTGGCGGTCCCTGGACCGCAATCCCGTTGCCTCACTCTCCGAGTACACGGCGGCGGGTGGAGGAGAGGCAGTCGCAGTGTCCCGGGAAGTTGCCGGGTCGGAGCTGATCGACGCGATCTCCGATGCAGGACTGCGTGGCCGAGGCGGCGCCGGCTTTCCGACGGGGCTCAAGATGCGCACGGTGGCCGACTCCCGGTCTCCCGACGCCCCCACCACGGTCGTGGTGAACGCCGCGGAGGGGGAGCCGGGGACCTTCAAGGATCGGGCGATCCCGCGAGCGAACCCCTACCGAGTGCTCGAAGGAGCAATCGTTGCCGCCAGGGCGGTCGAAGCGCCGAGGATTCGCGTGGGAATCAAGGCATCGTTCGTCTGGGAGATCGAACGGTTGACGTCGGCCATCGACGAGACCCGTGACGCAGGCTGGTTCGACGGAATCGACATCGGCCTCGTTCTCGGCCCGAGCTCGTACCTCTTCGGCGAGGAAACGGCGATGCTTGAGGTCATCGAGGAGCGCCAGCCGTTCCCGCGGGTCACGCCCCCGTTTCGGAGGGGTATCGAGGACGACGACACCCGCTCCGCTGCCGGAGTCCACCTCGCCAAGCCGGGTGGCTCCGACCAGCCGCCCGCATTGGTCAACAACGTCGAGACACTCGCCAACGTCGCGTTGATCGTCTCCCACGGCGCGGAATGGTTCCGTTCGGAAGGAACGCCGGAGTCCCCAGGGACGGTGGTGTGCACGGTCAGCGGCGCGACCCGCCGCCATGGGGTCGGTGAGGTAGCGATGGGGACGACGTTGCGCGACGTCATCGACTGGATCGGCCGAGGACCTCGCGCTGGCCATTCCGTTGCCGCCGTGTTGTCCGGTACTGCGAACGCGATCATCACCCCCGAACTGCTCGACACTCCGCTCACACACGAGGCGATGGCCGCAGCGAGCACCGGCCTCGGCTCGGCGGGATTCATCGTTTTCGACGACGAGACGGACCCGGTCGCGATCGCCCAAGGAGTCTCTCGGTTCCTCGCAGTCGAGTCGTGCGGACAGTGCGAGCCGTGCAAACGAGACGGTGCCGCGCTGGCCGAGCTGCTGCGGAGGCTTGCCCACTCCGACGCCGACGATCGGCACCTCGCCGACCTGCGGCGCCGCGTCAACGACGTCACCATCGGTGCCCGCTGCAACCTCGCTCGCCAGCAGTCCGACGTCGTCGGGAGCCTGCTCCGCAATTTCTCCGGTTCGATCGCCGGGCACCTCGCCGGCGGTCCTTCCGCCGATTCGGTTCCAATCGTGCCGATCAGCGACCTCGTCGGAGACCGCGCCGTCCTCGATCTGGAGGAGCTCCGTAAGCAACCGGACTGGAGCTACAACCCCACCGACTCGGGAACGTCGCCCGCTGCGCGGCTCGGTGACACCCCGGTCCGAATCGCTGCCAAACCAGCGCTGTCACCGCGGATGAACCGGCCTCATGGGATGGTGGACGAGTACCCGCTGATGGAGCTCGTCGATGAAGCGCACGAGCTCCTCTCACGGCTGTTGGCCGACGCTGCTCACGCGAACGACGAGACCGGGTCGGCGGCAGTGTCGAGGCTCGCCCACTTTGTCCGCCTTCACGTCGACGTTACCCGGCGAGTTCTGTATCCGATGGTTCGCCGCCACGGCAGTGCCGATGCCGAGTCGGCGGCAGAGTTGGCGGAACTCCACGAGACCGAGCTGCTCGCCGCTGTCGAACGCGTTGAGCACGCCGACGGCGTTGAGCGGGAGCGAGCGCTCAGCGATGTTTCAACAGAGCTTCACCGACACAGCGAGTACGAGGACGCTCTCGTCGCCGTGCTGCGAAATGTGATGGATCAATCCGAGCGTGGAGAACTCGCGGACGCCCTTGCCGAGGCAAAGTCAACCTCCACCATCACCTGACCGCGTTCGTCCGCGAGCGGACGCGACGAAAGGAGAACTGATGAAGAAGATTCTCGTAGGCGTCGACGGCTCGCACGCAAGCCTCGCGGCGCTCAACTGGGCCGGTCGCCTGGGAGTGGTTCTCGACGCGGACGTTGTTGCCGCGACCGTATTCCGCTCACAAGAGTCCGAGACCGACTCCGAACGCTACGAAGCCCTCCGCTCCGAAGTGGAACGTCAGCTGCACGAAGAGTGGGCTCTGCCTCCGGACGCCGAGGCACCCTATAGCTCGCTGCTGCTTGCCGACTCCCCGCATTCGTTGCTCGACGCTGCCGAACGTGAGAACGCTGACCTCGTGGTGGTCGGTCCCGAGGCGCGCGGCCGATTCGCGAGCCTTCACATCGGTAGCTTCGCCCATCACCTCGCTCACTACACCGATCGACCACTGGCGATCGTCCCGGAGTCCGGCGCGAACCGCGGCCTGGAGCGAATCGTTCTGGGCCTTGACGGATCCGCCGGAAGTTCGGACGCGGCACGATGGTGCGCAGCGGTTGCGGCGACGGCGGGGGCGCACGTCGTCGCGGCGTATGCGTTCAAACCTCCAATCGAGTTTCTTCCCGAATCGGACGCGCACAGCTGGTTCGTCACCTCGCAGCATGAGCTCGAACGGTGGGTGGGCCCGCTGCGGGATGCGGGCGTCGCGTTCGACGCACAGGTCGTCAAGGAGACGCACCCCGTTCAGGGCCTTGTGCATGCCGTCGACAGCGTCGATGCCGACCTGGTTGTCGTCGGAGCACGGGGCATTGGTGGTTTCAGCGGTTTGCGTGTCGGGCGGGTTCCCCTCCAATTGGTCCACCACACCCACGTCCCGGTGGTCATGGTCCCTGCGACGACCGCTCGACGCTCCGCGTGAGCGGCGATGTGTTCGGAGACCGCCCGAATCGGCTCCTGGTCGCCGAGACCTCGTCACATCGCGAGGTCGACGAGCGTCCACGTCGCCAGACCGGCGAAGACCGCTGCACCGACGTAGTTGATCCGCTGGATCGGGAAGCGCTCGACGAGGCGCCGCCCGAAGGCTGCGGCGATCGCTGCGACCGACGCCAGCGCCGCCCAGGCCCCGATGCCCGTCGCAATGGGTGCGCCGCTCCGTGCGGCGAGGCTGGCGGTGGCGAGCTGGGTGAGGTCACCCCATTCGGCGACGAGAATCATGCCGAAGCTGCCCAGCGCTGCCGCTCTCGCTGTCGATCCGATCACGGTGTGGTCTTCCGCCGCTTCCTCGGGTGGGTGCTTTGCGGAACGGAACAACACCACGGCGCCGGTCGCGAACAGTGCGGCGACGACGGCTTGTACGAGAGTGTCGGGCAGGAGCCCGAGGACGCTCCCGGCCGCAACGGCGACGGTCACGTGAACGGCGAACGCCGTGACTGCTCCTGTCCAAACCCAGCCGGGCCTTCGGAATCGCGCGACGAGGAGGATCGTGGCGATCATCGTCTTGTCGGGCAGTTCGGCCGGAAAGACGGTGGCGAATGCCTGGAGCAGGGGAGTGGTCGACAAGTTCGAGTCCGAGTGGCTGGTGTCGGGTCAGAAATCGCCGAAGGGATCGGCCCGCTGCGAGGGCGGGCCCGCGGACCCACGGCCGGAGTGTACCGACACGCTGCTCGCCGGGCGGGTGGCGCCGACGGGCCGGGGTCGAACGGTCCGCCGCAGGATGCGTCAGGATGGGTGTCTGTCGGTGTTGCGGCGATCGGTACCCGCTGTTGTCAAGGTGAAGGGTTCGGTGAGGATGGGTGTGGAACTCCAGGTCCAGGCGAAAGCGCTCGGTGATCCGACGCGCCACCGCATCTTCCGCTACATCGCCGATGCCGCGGCGCCGGTCGGCGTTGCCGAGCTGACCGATCATGTTGGCCTGAATCACAACGCGATCCGTCAGCATCTCGCTCAGCTCGTCGGAGCCGAGCTCGTGGTCGAGACCGTCGCGGCGACCGGTAGTCGTGGCCGCCCGCCCCTCCGCTACGAGGTGCACCCCGGCGCTGACAGCCGGTGGGGTGTCGCCGGGCCCTATGAGCGGCTGTCGATCTGGCTCACCGAGGTCGTTCGCACGGGGGACTCCCCATTCGAAGTGGGTCGCCGAGTCGGTCGGCGTCGCCGCCTCGCAGTCTCCGCTGCAGCGGATCCGGCCGAGGCGATGTTCGAGCAGTTGACGGTCTACGGCTTCGCCCCCACGGTCACACGTGCGGGGGATCGGATCGAGTACGTCGCGACGGTCTGCCCCTACGAGGCAACGGCATTGGCGGACCCCGACACCGTGTGCGAGATGCATCGTGGCATCGCGATCGGGGTCGCCGAGTCGGTCGGGGGGATCGTCGTCGACGAGTTGGCACCCAACGACCCGCGGCGCGCGAACTGTCGAATCCTGTGCCACCTTGAACCGGCGAGCGAGTAACGGGCTTCGCCCAGCGTCGAACGCGGTCGACCGCTGTCATGCATGGGTCACGGCCGGCGTGACCCGACGCGCCGATCGTGGAGACTGATGACCGCGGCCGTCGTCGGCGCGGACTCCTCCCGGGGCTGCGTGGCGATGGCGTTCATGAGCTCCGCGAGTCCTGTTGGGTCAGCAACCGTCACGGTGAGGGACGGGTGGGTCGTCAATCCGAACGGAAGGAGACCGGTTACGGGGGCGTGGAAGGAGACGCATGTGCCGAGCGTGTGGTTGGTTGCAAAGGTCAGACCCTGGTCACCCATGGCCACATGCGGGGGTCCGATCGCGCTGACCAGGGCGTATGGTCCGGTGACGGCCGCTCCCTCCACGTTGCCGATCGGCGTCGCGACGGTCCAGGGCCCGAACTCGGCGGTGAAGTCGTCGTCATCGACCGTGACCCGGCAGGTATCGGGCCGGATGCCGAACGGCATCCCCGCAACTCGAAATGCGGTGTCGAAGGCAAAGTCGTGGATGGATGGTCGGGAGCGATCGTTTGGTTCTCGGATGTCGATTGTGTCCATGCACGCCGATACCCGGCCCGATCGTCAACGACACCGACAATCGAGCACGGATATCCGGTCGACGGCGGTCGCGGTCCGTCGGCTCGATCGCCATCGGGTCAGAATGTGCGAGGAGAAAGGGGTTGATGCATGAGCGACATCGGGACTGAGGGCGGGACGCACGACCCTGATGCGGGCGCTACCGCCGACGAAGAAGCACTGGTCTCAGTTGCTCGGCCGAGGCCGGAGGTCGCCGTGGTGACGCTCAACCGGCCCGACGTGCTGAACGCTCTCTCGTTCGCGTTGATCGACGAACTGCACGACGCCCTTGATGGCATCCAGGCCGACAACGACTGTCGTGTGGTGATCCTGACCGGTGCCGGTCGGGCGTTCTGCTCGGGGCTCGACCTCACGAGCATCGAGGGCTCGTCGACGTCGGTGGGCCAACGTGGGCCCCGCGCTGGAATGTTGTCCCAACAGCGCATCGCCGACCTCCCGATCAAGTTGCGTCGTCTCCAGCAGCCGGTGATCGCCGCGGTCAACGGACCGGCCTA
Source organism: Microthrixaceae bacterium (assembly GCA_019694615.1). Taxonomy (GTDB): domain Bacteria; phylum Actinomycetota; class Acidimicrobiia; order Acidimicrobiales; family Microtrichaceae; genus SSF14. The sequence goes on from JAIBBP010000254.1 coordinate 12,449, forward strand.
CGGCGGTGGATTCGCCCTGGCCCTCGCGTGTGACCTCCGAATTGCGTCGGAGTCGGCGAAGTTCTGCGCTCAGTTCATCAAGGTCGGACTCGGCGGATGCGACATCGGCATCAGCTACACGCTGCCGCGGGCGATCGGTTCCTCGCTGGCGTTCGACCTCCTGCTGACCGCACGCTCGGTCGACGCTGAGGAGGCCGAGCGAATCGGTTTGGTGTCCGCCACCGTTCCGGACGCGGTCGCCCGAGCTCTCGAGATCGCCGACAAGATCTGCGGCTACAGCCCGTTCGGCGTCGTGATGACCAAGGAGGTGATGTGGGCGAACCTCGCCGCGCCCTCGATCGAATCGGCGATCCACCTCGAGAACCGCACGCAGATCCTGGCATCGACGGGCGGCGAGGTGATGGAAGCGGCGACGGCCTTCATGGAGAAGCGGGCCCCCGACTGGTCATCTGTGAAACACCCGGGCCTCGGCTCCGGTTGACGACCCAAAGGGAGGACTTGAGGACGGCTCCCGGTAGCCTGCACCGCCATGTCAGCGACACAGCCGCCGCCGTATCCGATTCCGCCCGCCGCGGCTCCCGTCAAGAAGACGTGGCCGATCGCCGTTGGCGTGGGCATCGTGATGCTTCTGATCGGAGGAGGCGCAGCCTTCTTCATCCGCAGTTCGTCCGACGATGAGGGCGGCGAGGTCTTCACCCAGGCCGAGGGAGAGATCTTCCTCGAGCCGGCGGCCGAGGTCGGACCCGAGCCGTTCTCGGCGACTCCGGCAGCACCGGCGCCGACCCCCGCAGCCACCCAGCAGATCCCGGCATCGACGGTCACGGGCAAGCCTGTGGCGGCGGTTGCGTCGTCGAGCGGTCGCAAGCCCGGCCTCTACGGCGGAAGTTCCAGCGAGACCGTCTGCGAACCCCAGAAGATCATCGACTTCCTCAAGGCCAACCCGGCCAAGGCTGCAGCGTGGGTTGCGGCGCTCAACAACGACCCCACCGTCGCGGCGCAATACGGCAAACAGCTCACCCCGGCCGACATCCCCGCCTACATCGCCACCTTGACACCCCTGGTTCTCAACAGCGACACGCGGGTCACCAACCACGGTTTCCGCAACGGCAAGCCCACGCCTCGCCAAGCCGTCCTTCAGAAGGGCTCGGCGGTGCTTGCCGATCTGAACGGTGTCCCGCGGGTCCGCTGCTACTGCGGAAATCCGCTCACGTCGCCGATCGCGTCGAAAGTGAAGCCGAAGTACACCGGCGGCACCACAGGTTGGACCACTCCGGTGAACATGGTGGTCGTCATCGTTCCCACGACGCCCGGTTCGGGTCCGTTCCAGGTCACCCCGATCGGCCAGCCCAACGGTCCGCTCTCGTCGCTGATCAACGGTTGGACGCCCACCGGTGGCACGACCACACCCACCTCAGGGCCGACCACAACGTCGGGGTCCACGTCGTCCATGCCTCCGACCACCGGGGTGACGCCGACGACCGCCGCTCCGACGACCGCCGTCTCGACGACGGGCAGCAACCCGACGATGTCGGGTGCGAGCTTTGCCCGGGATCCTTCAGGTGACTCGTACTGCGCCAGCACCTACGGTCCGGGATCGGTCGGGTTGACGCTCACGGCCTCCTACTCCGATCCGGACGGTGACGCCGGCGTCGTGCTCACCGGCGACCTGGGGAGCGGCCACGGCGATCTCAGCTCCGACACGACCTTCACGGGTGGCGGTGCCAACGGCACGCTGACCTCGAGGCTCTGCGGAACCCCGGGCACCACCGCGACCTTCGTCCTGGGCGACCAGCAGGGCAACGGCAGCGCTGCCGTGTCCTTGACGATCCCCTGACCGAACTCAGACTGGACCGCAATGAACACCCAACCCCCTCCATACGCCGGCACTCCTGCGCCCGCTCCGAATCGTTGGCCGACGATCGCGCTCGTCGGCTTGGTCATGCTGATCGTCGGTGCTGCCGCAGGTTGGTTCCTGCAACCGCAGTTCGACGACGGTGAATCGGTCGAGACCGAAGCGAGCGCCGACACCGCCGACACGTCGCCAGCGCCCGCTACCGACGCCCCCACGACGGTTGCTCCGACGACGACCGTTGCGGCGCTGCCGCGTCTCGCTCACACGTCGGGCTCCTTCAGCATCGCCGATCCGGGCAAGGGGTGGCAGGCCCAGTTGGACGGCACGTCGTCGCTCAGCGAGACCCCGATCATTCGCTACGCGCAGAACGTGGAGACCTACCGCGCTGATGGGAACGCCCCGGGCTTCTCCATCGCGAACCTCACCGACACCGCTGCGACTCCCGAGGAATACCTCACTGCCGGAGGAAGCCCCGAATGCCCGCTGTCGCCGATGGAGCCGTTCACCCGCGGCGACTTCACCGGCTTCCGCAACACAATGGGCCCGTGCCCGGCGACTGCTGACTACGGTGCGCTCACCGCGATCAACGTCACGATCGCCGGGACCCGGCCGGATGGTTCGGAGATCGGGATGCTGATCCACGTCACACCCGAGTCCCCGGAGGAGATGGTGTTGCAGGCGCTCGACAGCTTCAGTCGTCCGTAGCCAGAGATCGTGGCAACGGCCGTCAGATCGTGCGACGGTGCCTCGAGACCCTCACGTGGGGACTCGTCTGGTTCGATGCGGGCGCAGGAGGTTGAGTCCGCCGTCGAACGTCGCGAGCACGGCCCCGGCGTCAGCCGCAACCTGGCAGAGGTACACGTCGGTGATCTGGCGAAAACCGAACACCCCGTGGAGTGACGCCTCGGTCATCGACGTTGCCTCGGCAAAGATTGTGACACGTCGATCCGACTTCAGGCCGGTGAGCACGGCATGGGAATCCCGAGCGGAGGCGCCGGTCCGAACGAGGTATCGCAGGCAGGCGTTCTCGACAGTCGGGCACGTGATCGCGGTGTCGTTCCCGAGCGCCAGGAACCAATCGAGCGCAGGGCGGTGGTGCTCGTGGCCGCGGTCGAACACCGCGATCAGCACGTTGGCATCGAGGAGGTAGCGCTGCGATGGTGCGGCCGTCATTCGTCGTAGGCCAACGAGCGCACCTCGCCAGCACGCCGCACCGGTCCTCCGCCAACGGTCAGCAGGCCCGAGGCCGGTTCCGCTTCTACGAAGCGCTCACGCGTCGTGGCCAGATCCTCGGTGTCGATGGCCTCCCGCAGGATCGCCGCGATCGTGGACCCGAGCGACTCCCCCCTGCTTGCCGCAAGGTATCGCGCCAGTTCGTGGATCTCGTCGGGGAGGTCGATCGTCGTCCTCATGGTCGCACCATATGACGAGTATGATGCGATCAAGTCGAGATGATGCTGTCGGACCTCGCTGGCTCGGTCGGGGGTTGTTGCACGCCCGCCTACCGATGGGCGGGGAGCGGAGGTACGACCGGGTAGTCGTCGAGGAGCTGGTCAACCGTCCCCGGTCGGCCGAAGAGCCAGCCCTGGCCGTAGTCGACGCCGGCCGTGCGGAGCGTGACGGCATCGTCGAACGTCTCGATCCCCTCGGCGACGACGTTGGCGTCGGCGCCGTGGGCGAAGTCGACGAGCGAGCGAACCAGGGTCTCCAGCACCCGGTCGGACGCGACGCCGGCCACGATGCTGCGGTCGAGCTTGATGACGTCGGGTGTGGTGAGGATGATGTGACGAAGCGAAGAGAAGCCCGCTCCGACGTCGTCGATGGCGAGGCGCATGCCGCGTTCACGCAACGGGTCGATCGCCGCGGCGAGTGCGTCGTAGTCGTCGACGGGATCGTGCTCGGACAGCTCCAGGAGCACGCGCTCGGCGGGGAGGTCGGCGAGAAGTTCCTGGCACGCCGGCCGCAGCAGTGTCGACGGCGAGAAGTTGATCGCCACGTAGCCGGTCACGTCCGCGATCGTCGCTGCCGCTAACCGGAAGGCGAGGATCTCGAGGTCGAACCCAGCGCCGACCGACGCGGCTTCGGCGAACACGACATCGGGGGCTTTACCCCACTCCGCGGGGAAGCGGCTCAACGCTTCGGCACCCACGCGGTGCCCGTCGGCGAGCGAAACGATCGGCTGAAAGACGACGGTCGGACCGCCATTGCCCACCACTTTGGTCAGGCGGGACTGGATCTCGTGGCGGCGGTTGCGCTCGACGACATCGGGTTCGACGATGGTGGCTGCGGCGCTGGCGAGCACCTCCATCAACGCTTTGTCGCGCTTGTTCAGTTCGTTGTCGGCGGTGAATCCCGCGGCGCAGAATGTGCCGTACAGCGATCCGTCGCTCAGACGCACCGGCACCGACACGAAGCTTCGGATCCTCGGAAAGCGGGCAGCGGGGAGGCGCTTGGCCTCCGGCAGCTTGGCGACGTTGGGGATGACGTTGGGAAGCTTGCCGTCGATGATCGCCTGACAGAACGATGTCTCCAGCGGTTGGGTCTGCCCGTCGCGAAAGAGCGGGATCGACGACTCCACGACGTCGAGGTGCTGGGTCGGTCCGTCGAAGCGGCTCAGGAACGTGAGGCTGAGCCCCAGCGCGTCCTTGGCGACTCGCAGGAGTTCGGCGACCTTGGCGTCCGTTTCAGTGCGTGTAGACCTGACAGATCCCATCAGCAACTATCGGCACCGTGAAGGGGAGGCTGAGGAGCCGCCGCGTCGGCGCGCCCTGAACGTGACAACCGCAGCCGCGGCCCGAATCAGGGTGTGGAGTCGACCGGGCGGTGATCTGGCAACGACAGGCGGAAGGTCGTCGGGTCGATGGATTCCAACACGAGTCTCCCGCCTTCGGATTCGACGAGGCTGCGCGCGAGCGAGAGGCCGAGTCCGTTGCCAGCGGCACCCGGGTCGCCGCGCCGGAAGAGATCGGCGGGGGAGCGGTCCATCCGGCCCTCGTCGCCCACCTCGACAACCAGCCGACCGATGCCGGCACGGACCCGGATCGAGATGTCGCCCCGTCCGTGCAGGCGGGCGTTCGCTACGAGGATGTCGGTGGCTTGGTCGACGACCGCTCGGCTGATGTGGCACCGACTTCCCTCCGGCTCGACGTTGACGTTGAGCGGCCGATCGTCCGACGCCCACCTGGCTGCGAGGTCTCGACCCCACTCGGCGAGATCGATCGCGGCGCGTGGGATGGGTTGGCCACGAGCGACATCGAGCATCGTGGTGATCGTCGCCTGGAGGCGATCGACTTCGCTCAGCGCCTCGTCGAGCGCCGCCGACGGGTCGGACCTCGGGGACTCGATCTCTCCTTCGAGCAGCACCCGGAGCGAGGTCAGCGGCGTCCGGAGCTGGTGCGACGCGTTCGCGGTGAACTCCCGTTCGCGCCGCAGGGTGTCGCTCAAACGCTTTGCCGTATTCGAGAGGGCAGCGGAGGTCTCATCGAGTTCGTCAATACCGCTCCGGGCCGAGGCGATGGCGAAGTCACCAGTGCCGAGGCGAACAGCGTCGTCGCGGAGCCGACGTACCGGGCGGGCGAGTCGGTGCGCGACGAACGCGCCGACAACCGCGGCGAAGACCACGGCAAGCACGTTGAACAGGGCAATCGCGACGAGCACTTTCGTGATCCGACGACCGGTTTCGGGCCGCATCTCGGTCAGCCGGAGGGTGCCGACCTTCTCGCCACGCACGACGACGGGTTGTGCCACGATGACAGCCCCGTCGACCCGTTCGTTGGTCTGCAGGTACACCGCTCGTTCGGTGACCTCATCGGCGCGGGTCGGACCGTCGCCGGCGACCCGTCGGCCGTCGGGTGCGTACATTCCCACCATGAGATTCCAGGCAAGGACATGAGCGTCGACCTTCCTGGGGTCGAATGTCTCGTCGCGGGTAAGCTCGATGAGCAGCTCCTGAGCCTCAAGGCTCATCTCTCGCACGGTTCGTTCGTGTTCGCGGCGCGCCGCGAACACGGCGAGTGGGATCGTCAACACGAGCGACGCGAGCGCTGTCGTGCCGACGATCGCTGCGAGGATTCGACGTCTCATCGCCGACTCATCCGTCCGCTTCCCACCGATAGCCGACACCACGAAGTGTCGTGATTCGACTCTCGTCGGCGGCTTGCTCGCCCAGCTTGCGGCGTAGCGCTGCGATGTGGACGTCGAGCGTCTTGGTGGAACCGAACCAGTGCTCGTCCCACACCTCCGACATCAGTTCCTCGCGGGTCACCACGGTGCCGCGACGCCGAAGGAGCGTGACGAGCAGGTCGAACTCCTTGGCGCGAAGCTGGATCTCGGCACCGTCGAGCCACACGCGGTGACCGGCGAGGTCGACGGTGAGGTGCCCGTCGGACAGATGACCGTCGAGTGCGGGGTCCAGATCGCGTTCCGCGCTGCGGAGTTGGGCTCGGATGCGAGCGAGGAGCTCCGCGAGGCGGAACGGCTTGGGGACGTAGTCGACGGCTCCGGCATCGAGACCGATGACGATGTCCATCTCCTCGGCGCGGGCGGTGAGCACGATCACCGGGCAACCGGGCCAGCGTTCGAGGAGCTCCCGGAGAAGGTCGAGACCGTCGGCATCGGGTAGCCCGAGGTCGAGCAGCACGAGGTCGGGTCGGGTCGGGGCAGAACGCGCGTCGGCCGCCGATGCAGCCCGCTCGCAGAGGTAGCCGGCGTTGCCCAGCGCTCGCACGAGGTTGACGCTGAGCTGCTCGTCGTCCTCGACGACCAGAAGGCGAGGCGGAGTCGACGGGTCCACGGGCATCGGGGGAGCGTAACGGTGGCCGGGTTCGCTACCGGTTCGACCAGGGTGAAGCGATGGTGAAGTGACCCGCCGCAGCGCGGCAGGTTTTACCTTCGCCTCACCCGGCCGACCCCCGCCTCTTACCGACCCTGTGGCTTGCTGGTGCCATGGAAATTCAGCGACCCGCCCTCACGCGAACGGGGGCGCACCGATGAGACCCGACACGTCCGACCTTCCCCTGCTCCTTGGCGCCGGCGGCACCCTTCTCGCGGGCGGTGGCATCGCGTGCTTGCGCCTCGTTCTCACGCCAGACGACCCAGACGCGTCCCCACCGTTCGCAGAGCAGCACCCTGTGAACGACCCGGTGGTACAGGCTCTGCACACCGAACTGCGGCGATGGGTCGAGGTGGCCGCCGCCGGCACGGCGGCACTGGCCACAGCGTTGTGTTGGGCGATGTCGTCCCGACGGAGAACGCCGAACCAGCCGGCGATCGATGCCCTGCGTGGCTCGCCGCTCCGTGACGTTCGCCAGGACTGACTGCCCTGCGTCCGGCAGCTCTGCGTCGTCGTCGAACGTGTCGGCGCTCCGGCGATGTCGCGCACGCGAGCGGGTGCGCCTCGATGCCATCTGTCGTCCCAAGCGACAGGGAAGCTGCGGTGCGACATGATTCGGGTGTGAACCACCGGTCCCGGGCGAAGCAGTGACGGACACGAAGCCAGGGCGCGACGAGTGGACGCGGTTCCTGTCCCATTCCAGCGATGCCTACGTCAGCATGGGTGCGGACGGACGGATCATCGACTGGAACCCCCGTGCAGAGGCGATGTTCGGATGGTCGGCCGACGAGGTCGAGGGCCGGCTGTTGGACGAGGTGCTCGTGCCGGAGCGGCTCCGCGACGAACACCGCCGAGGTCTGGCTCGATACCTGCAGTGCGGTGAAGGGCCAGTCATCGGACGTCCGATCGAAGTTCCGGCTCGCCGGCGTGATGGCACCGAGGTGCCGGTGGAACTGGTCATCTCGGTGTTGCCGTCGGTCGGTTCGGATCCATCGTTCGGTGCGTTCCTTCGCGACTTGACGGTTCGCCGCAGCGCCGACGCTCGATTTCGGGGGTTGCTCGACGCTGCACCTGACGCGATGGTCGGCATCGACGCGTCCGGCCAGATCGTCTTTGTGAATCATCAGACGGAGCGACTGTTCGGCTACGACACGACGGACCTGATCGGTCAATCGATTGACGTCCTCATCTCGCCCGACGCTGACCGCCCCGGTCCCGGCGACGGTGTCGATGGCGCAGGTGTCCCGACGACACCTCGGCGGGGCGCGGCGTCCGAGGTGGAAGCGCTGCGGCGGGACGGCTCCACGTTCCCGGCGGAAGTCTCCCTGTCGTCGTTCAAGAGCGACGAGGGCCTCATCGTGACGGCCGCCATTCGCGACGCCACCTCCCGCAGGGCGGACGAAGCCGAACTTCGCGAAGCCCGCGACCAGCTCGCCGCCGCCCAAGCCCTCGCCCACATCGGGTCCTGGTCGCTCGATCTGGCCAGCGGCGCGGTCGGCGTCTCCGACGAATTCCGACGGATCGTCGGTTGGGGGAGCCACGAGGCGCTGCCGGACATGGACGGGGTGATCGAACAGTTCATCGTCGCCGAGGACCGTGAGCGCGTCGTCGAAGCCTTGGCCTCGGTCATCACAGCGGATGCGCCCGTCACCATCGAGGTGGGTGTGAGTCGGGGATCGGAAGTTCGTCGGGTCAGCGTGTACGGCACGGTCGACCGTTCCGAGGCCGGTGAGCCACTGCGCATCTGGGGCACCGCGCAAGACGTGACCGAACGACGCAACGCCGAGGCCGCGTTGGCCGACGCCACCGCGGCGATGGAACGGGAACGGGAGCTGGTGCACATGTTGCAGCGGGCCTTCCTGCCGCGGCTCCCGGAGCTCAACGAGGTCGAGGTCGCGGCTGTCTACCGACCCGCAGGGACCGAAGCGGTGGTGGGAGGCGATTGGTACGACGTGTTCGAACTTCCTGGCGGCGACATTGGTGCCGTGATCGGAGACGTGACCGGTCACGGCCTTGCCGCCGCCGCCGTCATGGCTCAGCTGCGCGACACGGCCCGAACGCTGGCGACAGTCGGCTACGGGCCGGCCCAGACGCTGGCCGCGCTCAATTCTCGTCTTCGCCAGTTCGAGCCGTTCGAGCTCGCCACTGCGATCGTTCTGCGGCTCGAGATCTCGTCGGGCGTGCTGACGTGGTCGGTTGCGGGTCATCCGCCCTTGGCGATCCATGGAGCTCGAACCGGGCTGTTCATGGCCGACCGATCCGATGGGCCCCTCCTCGGCGTGAGGGAAGGCGTCGTCTATTCCGAGCACCGTCGACCGCTGGCATCGGGCGACCTGATCGTCCTGTACACCGACGGCCTCGTCGAGCGGCGCGGCGAACCCATCACCGCCGGTCTGAACCGGCTCGGCGATGCCATCAGCGCGATCGCCGATCTTCCGTCTCTTGAGACCGTTTGCGACCGGTTGTGCGACGAACTCCTCGTGGGTGTCTCACAGTTCGACGACGTCTGTCTGCTCGCCCTTCGGTACCACCGCGGAGCCTGATCGACTCCCGAGCGCCGTGTGGACTCGGTACGCCAGGAGCACCGCTCCGTTGTCGAAGCGCTGCTCGTCCACGAGTTCGAGGTCGAGGCGCAGGTCGGTCGGTAGCGCCGGTTTGCCGGCGCCGACCGCGACCGGGTGGATCACGAGCTGGATCTCGTCCACGAGCCCGGCGTGCAGGGCCTGTGCGGCGAGCATCGGTCCGCTGACGAGCAGACATTCGGCGCAGGCGTCCTTCAAGGCGCGGACCGCGTCGGGATCGAGCTCCCTCACGATCGAGGTCCGAGCGGTCGACGGCTTGGTGAGTGTCGTGGAGAACACGACCTTGTCGGAGTCCTGCCATGCGGCAGCGAAGTCGGCCAGCACCTGAGATCCCTCGAAGAAGGACGGCTCGGTCTCCCACACCTGCATGGTCTCGTACATGCGGCGGCCGAGCAGCTGGGTGCCGACCCCGCGCATCATCTCGTTGAAGGACTCGTGGAGGTTCTCGTCGGGAACCGACCAGTCGAACGAGCCTGCGGAGTCCTCCGTGAAGCCGTCGAGGGAGGTGTTCGTTGCGTAGATCAACGATCCCATGCGGTCACGCCAGTTCGATCAGCAGCTCGTCGAGCTGATCGAACGTCTCATGCGTCGCGTCGGCAGCGCCGGTGCCGGCCGCATCGCACGCTTCCTTCGAGGGAAACTCCTCGGTCATCACGACGAGCGTTCGGCGGTCGTCGAGCTCCTCGAACGTGACGGTGGTGATCGAACTGTCCGCTCCTGCCTCCTCGTTCGTCCACACGATCAGTGATGGCGGTGTGACCTCGATGTAACGACCGAAGAACGTCATGCCGTCGCCGAAGT
>JAIBBP010000168.1 GCA_019694615.1 Microthrixaceae bacterium
GCCGCCTCGATCCGCGCGGTGGAGATCGGTTTGGCGGCCTCGCCGCTGATCGACTGGGCGAACTCCTCGTGTCGTTCCGAGAGCAGCTGCGCCGCTCGTTCGAGGATCTCGGCCCGGCGATGGGCGGGGAGTGCGCCCCCGCGGTGCCGTTCGAGAGCGACGGCTACCGCCCGGTCGACGTCACCGGTTCCGAGTGACGGGACGACACCGATCAACCGTCCGTCGAACGGCGAACGGACCTCGATGGTGTCGGTGGCCACGACGTCCTCGCCGTCGATCAGAGCTGGACTGAGTGGGATGGACACCGTGATTCGCCTCCGCGCGGACTCGACCTGATCGTGACGCTACCCGGCCTTTCTCGGCGGTGGCGGTCGACTCAGCCGTGACTATCGAAGCTGTCCTCGATGACTTCCACGTCGATCACGTCGTCGACCACACGAAGGTGGCGACCGCGCTGTTGTGGGGGCACTGCGAAGAACGATCGAGCCGCTCTCGCAACCGAGCGGACGATCATGACGTTGCCGGCGGCGCCCACCCCGGCGCCGATCCCGAACGGGAGCAGGCGCCCCAGCCTCGCCGCCGTCTGCTCGGACGCCAGGCGGGCGAGCATCTTGGCCGCGAGCTTCGAGTTCACCGCGTCAAGCTGTCGGGACGTGATGCCGGCGACGAGCCGAGCACCTCCCTCAGCACCGATCCTGCCGGCAAGACCGTCGACGGTGACCGCTGCACTCCTGCCCATCGACAAGACGGCGAGCACCCAGGCGCGTCGCTCCTCAATCGACTGCGCGTCGTGGCCGTAGGCGACGCCGATCGCCAGCACCATCTCGGACAGCTTGCCGATCGTGTAGGCGACGTCGGCACCGGTCGCCAGCGCGGCCGCTGCCGTGCCGGTGCCGGGGAGTGCGGCGGCTCCGCCCGACAGCGCCGCGATCGCCGCGAGCTCCTTGGAATAGCGCCGCACCAGCTCGTCGACCATGGCATCGGAGGAGGGGGAGTCCGGACGGGCCCGGAGCGAGTCCACGAGAGCACTGGCGTTTTCGTAGCGACCCTCGACGATGCGATCGATTGTCGAGAGCACGGTCGTGCCGGTATGGCGGCGTTTTGGAGCCATCGACACAGCGTGCCACGCCGACGCGGCGAAGGAGCGGTCACCTGCTCGCCGGGTCGCGATCGCCCACGGAAATTCTCAGGATCGGACGACATCGGTCCGAAGCACCGTGTGTGTCATCCCCGCCCATGCCGCCTGCACGGCATCGCCCAACCCTCGACCGGCTCCGCGCCGCCATCTCATCGACCACCGGCGACCGCTCGCCACACGCCAACTGGTTCAGTGGAGGGATCGCGCTCTGCATGATCGGCGCACTCCTGGTGTGTGCCACCGTCCTCGGCACCTGGTCGTCGCTCGAACGCACCACATCGGGGGACCAGGGCGACGAGCGAGGGCGGTTGCAGCTCTCCAAGGCGCGACTGGACACGCTTGCGGCGTCCGCCCAACTCGAAGCCGACCTCGACGCTGGAGTCCCGGGTGCAGACGCACTCGCCACATTCGCCGCTCGGCGCGCCGCGATCGAGGAAACCCTCACGGAAGTCGCAGGGCTGAACCCCGAACTCGTTGGACCGACGGGCACGCTGCGCGCCGCGCTCGAGGCGGTTCCGACCGCAACAACCGCCTCGGCGGCGCGGATCAGGGTCGGGATCACCCGACTCGCCATGGAGATTGACGCCGGAGCCACCCAGAGCCCACTGCGCGGTGAGCTCGGCTTTGTCGATCGGGTCGTGTCCGATGTGGCCGACCTTCAGGTCGCAGGGAGGCTCATCGAGGTCGAGCTTCCGGAGCCGTCGGACCACACCTACGGGTTGGCGCTCGCGTCACACCTCAACCGGTCGGGCGAGGACTCCGCTTGGAGCTTCGGGATTCGGACGATGTCGGGCGACGTGCCCGCCGCGGTTCGTGGTGAGATCGCGACCCTGACGACGTCGGATGACGCGAGGATCGTGCAGGATGCGACGTCGTGGGCCGCGAGCCGGAGCGGGTACCAGGCAGCCGGCGCGGCGAGTCGTCCCGATCTCGCGGTGGTCAGCGCGGCCAACGATCGACTCCGCTCGGCGATGTCGACACTCGGAGGCAGGTCGCTCGACGCACAGGTCGCCCACGCGAGTGCCGAGCAGGTTGCACACGACGGCAGGGCGGGGGATCTGCTCGCCGGAGTCGTCGCGTGCCTCGTCGGGGCCGCTGCCATCCTCGTACTTCGACGGCGACGCAGCCAGATCAGTGACGACGAACTGCGAGCAGCTGCCTCGACCGACAGGCTCACGGGGCTCGGCAACCGCACGCACCTCGACGTGGAGGTGGCGCTTCTCGCCGAGCGGTCGCCCGAAGTCGTGCTGATGCACATCGACCTCGACCACTTCAAGCCGGTGAACGACACGTATGGCCACGCGGTCGGCGACCGCGTTCTCCAGCTCTCCGCCGAGCGACTCCGAGCTGTCTCCGAAGCCCACGACGGGGTCGCGGCCCGCCTCGGGGGCGATGAGTTCGTGCTCGTGCTTCCCTCACTGGACCAGGGCGTCATCGACTCCGTCACGCAGTCGCTTCTCCAGTCGTTGCAGTCGTTCCAGATCGGGGGGCTCGATCTCGCGGTGGGAGCGAGCATCGGCGTCGCCCGTGGCTCGGGTGAGGTCACCGATCTCCTGATCAACGCCGACCTGGCGCTCTACCAGGCGAAGCGAACCGGACGCGGTCAGGCGAGCACGTTCCGCGCCGATGCTGCGGAGTACGTGAACTTCGTGCGCGACGCTGTCGCGAACGGGCAGGTTCAGGTGGTCTACCAGCCCCAGATCGCGCTTCGTGACGGCCGTTGCATCGGAACCGAGGTCCTCGCACGTCTCCTCGACGATCGCGGATCTCTGGTCCCGGCGAAGGACTGGCTCGGCATCGTCGAGTGGTTGGGTGTCACCGGGGAACTGTTCGAACACGTTGTGAGCGCCGTCGCCGCGGACATCCGGAGCGGCCCACCGGTACAGACCAAGCTCTGGTTCAACGTCGCACCGAACGACCTCATTCGCCCGGGAGGGAGCGACTGGATCCTCGAGCAGCTGTCGCGGCTGGGGCTTCCCGTGTCGATGATCGGCATCGAGCTCACCGAGACCGAGGCCATCACCGACCCGACGCGGCTCGCGGCGGTGCTCGAGCGGCTCCGGTCTGTCGGACTCGCGCTCGCGCTCGACGACTTCGGGGCCCGGAACACCCCGATCGGACATCTCGTCGACCTACCCGTGACGCGGGTCAAGATCGCCGCGTCGTTGATCTAGGGCATCAGCGAGGACATGCCGCCCAACGCGTGGGTCGAGAAGGCCATGGCGGAGCTGGCGACCCGCCTGCGCATCGAGGTGATCGCCGAGGGGGTCACGTCGGGCCATCAGGTGTCGATGCTCGCCAAGCTGGGCGTGCCGGCGGCTCAGGGCTATCTGCTGGGACTTCCCGGTCCGATGGACCGCATTCCTGGTGCCGTCAACATCCGGGCCCTACTGCACTCCAGTCTCAACGGCATCGAGAACCATGGGGGAGTGGGGCCTCTCGTTCAGATGAGCGGCAATCGTGCTGTCGTCGCGTCCGCACGGGAGCACGTGGCCCGATCCGAGGTGGGTGACCGCCGCCGCGAGAGTCGGTAGCAACCGGCCGACCCGCCCCCCAACCGGTTCTGTTGTACAAAGCGCGCGGCAGGGCGCGCGGTTTGTACAACAGAAGCGGCTTGGGGGCTACTTGACATAACGTGTATTTCCGGCGTTGCGGTCAGGAGTTGATGCCGACGACGTGGTCGATCGTTTCGAGGAGATGATCGAGGACCCTGCTCGCAGCCAGGCCGTCGGCCAGTTGCGCCTGAGCGTCGGCAACTGCGACGCCGACCTCGAAGAGTCGGTCGTTGACGTCGTCGAGCTCGTTGCGTGCGATGACCAACTCGTCGGCCGAAACGCCGAGCTGGTCGCCCCGCTGACGAGCCTCGAACGCCCGCTGGCGGCAGCTCCGCCGGCAGTACCGGGGCTTCCGTCCAACCGATTTGGGCGGTCGCTCGGGCATCGCCCTCGAACACCACGCACAACGCGTTCGATCCCCTGACACTTACCCCACCCTACGTTTCGTCACAGTGACGTATTTTACGTCTCCGAACCACCGAGGCGAGGCATCCCCACGTCAACGTTCAAGTTCGACCACTGACGCCCGATCACATACAAGTGCGGACCGAGCCAAACGACGTCGAGCGCCGAAGGGCGCCTCGACGAGAAACCGACTCCCTAACAACACGGAGCGCCGTTCGCGTCGGCGCCGACATGGCGAGCGCGGACGAGGTTGCGACGGCCGTCGAACGGTTCGGTGACCGGTATCTCCGACGGGTGTACACAAGCCGCGAGATCGCGACGTGCACTGGACGCCACGGAGTGTCGACAGAACGCCTCGCAGCGCGATTCGCGGCGAAAGAGTCGGTGGTCAAAGCGCTGCGGCCCACCGGAGGCGTTGCGTTCCACGACGTCGAGGTCCAGCTCGACGAGGCCGGCGCTCCAGAGGTCGTCCTGTCGGGGCGTCTCCGCGAGCATGCCGCCACCCTTGGCGTCGTCGACACGTCGCTGAGCCTGACTCACGACGACGGCCGCGCCGGAGCGGTGTTCGTCGCCGTCTTGGCCGCTCCCCTGCACGACCCGTTGATCCCCATCTCGGAGCTGATCCCGGCTCCGTTCGCCGAGGAGGCATCCTGACCATGTCCAACAACACCGACTCCGCTCACACCGAGCTCATTCGGTCCGTCCTCGCCGACCACGGCCGCCTCGGCGACGCAGCTGCATCGCTCGGCGAGAACGACAGTCTGTATGAGGCTGGCCTCACGTCGCACGCGAGCGTCAACGTGATGCTGGCGATCGAGGACGAGCTCGACGTCGAGTTCCCCGAGCACCTGCTGCGCCGATCGACCTTCGAGACGATCGCCAACCTTTGCGCAGCGGTCGACGAACTCGTCCAAGTCGGCGCCTGAGCATCCGAACATGACCGACACCGCAGCCCCGACCGGTCCCACCGCGGTTTCCGCCAGCACCCCGGTCGCCGACGCGCACCGCGACCTTCGTGATCGGCTGGTAGCGGCGGGACGACTCGTCCCGACCGGGGTCGACGGGATCTACGGGCGCGACGAGATGTTCGAGTCGGTCGTCGCCGGCTTCGACCGCCTCGTCAGCGCCGCAGGCGCCGATGCAGATCCGACCAGGGTCGAGTATCCCCCGATGATCCCGAAGGTGAACTTCGACCGCATCGGCTATCTCCGGAACTTCCCCGAGCTCGTCGGCCCGATCTTCTCCTTCGTTGGAGACGCCGCGGCGCACCGAGGGGTTCTCGATCGTCTCGACGCGGGCGACGACTACAGCGACCTGCTCACGCAGTCCGAGCTCGCGCTGACGCCGGCGTGCTGTTACTCGGTGTACCCGTCGGTCGGCCCCCGGATCGCGAAGGGCGGCCGAACCTTCGAGACGTGCGGCTACTGCTTCCGCCACGAGCCGTCTGTCGACCCGATGCGCCTACAGGCGTTCCGCCAGCGCGAGCACATCCGTGTCGCCACTCCCGACGAGGTGCTCGCCTGGCGCGATCGCTGGTTGGAACGCGCTCCCGAGCTTCTGTCGAGCCTCGGCCTAGACGTGGTCAGTGACGTCGCGAATGATCCGTTCTTCGGGCGCGCCGGGCGGCTGATGAAGATGAGCCAGCGTGAGCAGCAGCTGAAGATCGAGTTCCTCGTCGATGTCTACGGCCCCGAACACCGGACCGCGTGCTCCTCCATCAACTACCACCAGGACCATTTCGGACACCTGTTCGACATCACCACCGCCGATGGCGAGACGGCGCACTCGTCATGCATCGGCTTCGGTTTCGAGCGGGCGACGGTCGCCATGTTCCAGCGCCACGGCATGGACACCGCAGGGTGGCCATCCAACGTCCGCGACCGCCTCGGCCTCGGCTAGCACGCCCGTTCTGTCCTGCGAGAGCACCAGACGGGTGGTGCTCTCGCAGGACAGAACGAGC
>JAIBBP010000134.1 GCA_019694615.1 Microthrixaceae bacterium
GCCGGGAGCCGTCATCGATGAGCGGGACGAGGGCCAGTGGTTGGTGCGCTGCGACGATCAGCGAGCGCTGCTAGACACGCTCAGTTCGGTGCCGCGCCCTCCCGGCCGCTTGCGTCTCCAGGTCGATCCGGCGCGCTTGCCGGTCTGACGGCAGATCCACCCACACACCCAGCGACCCACCCACCCAGCGGCCCACCCGCCCAGCTACCGAAATGTGCTGCGACGTGTGCGGTTTCGCGATTGCCTCGCAGCACATTTCAAGATTCGTGGTGGAACCCGAGAAGCGAGAGTCAGGCTGCGTTCCACTGCTGGCGGGCCCACTCGTACATGGCGATCGATGCGGCGGTCGCCACGTTGAGCGAACCGACGCGGCCGAGCTGGGGGAGAAATCCGAACGAGTCGAACGAGTCGAGCGCTGCCTTCGACAGGCCCCGGTCCTCGTGGCCGACGACGAGGCACACGTCGCCACGCAGGTCGAGCTCGTGCATCGGCACGGCCCCCGCCGCCAGCTCGACTCCGACGACCCGGTAGCCGCTCGTACGTGCAGCGTCGGCCAGTGCCCCAGCATCGACAACCCGTGCCGTTCGTAGGTATCGGGCGGTACCGAGCGCGGTCTTGTCGACCTTGGCGTTGTCGGGGCCGGTCGCCGTCTCGGTCAGCCACAGGTGCTCGGCCTGGTACGCGGCGGCCGACCGGATGATCGCGCCGACGTTGAACGGTCCCTGCACGCCGTCGAGCCCGATCGACAGGCGGGCCGAGGCGCGCCGTCGCCACTCGCGGTGCAGGCGTTTCAGCTCCGTCGACGTCAGGTTCGAGGGACTCACGGCTCCGCCTCCACGTGGGCGTCGACTTCCAACACCCGGTACGCCTGTCGCGAGGCGATACGTCGCGTCGGCCAACCCGCCTCGTCGATCCACCGCGCCAACGAGTCGGCCCCGAGATGCTTCTGGACGACGAGCCACGCGTGAGCGTCAGGGGCGAGTAGCCCGAGCCAGTGCAGCAGCAGTTCGTGAAGCGCTCCCTTGCCGATCCGGATCGGGGGGTTCGACCAGATGCCGTCGAGCCGAACGTCGCGTGGTAGCTCGTCGGGAGCGATCACCGACACGTTGGCAAGGCCGGCGCGTTCGGCGTTGTGCCGGCACAGCTCGCGGGCACGCTCGTTCACGTCGATTGCCCAGACAATGGCGTCCGGCGCACGAGAAGCCAGGGTGAGGGCGATCGGACCGTAGCCGCACCCGACATCCGCGAGCTGTGCAGCGCTCGGCGGGGGGACGGGCGACTCGGCGAGTAGAACTCGTGTGCCGGGGTCGACACGATCAGCGGAGAAGACCCCACGATCGGTCGTGAGGTGCAGCGTGACGTCGGGCAGATCGAGGCGAACCTCGCGCCGTGCCGACGCTGCGGTCGGACTCGCCGTGAAGTACTGGTCGTTCGCCACGGTGGCACCGTAGTCGTCGCCGTCGCGGTGCCCGTCGGGGCCACAACTACAATGAAGCGATGTCCGTGGCCGCTCAGCCTTTCGCGATCCGCATCGTCGGCGACTCGGTGCTTCGTCAGAAGACACCGGAGATGACCGACATCGACGGGGCGCTCGTCGACGTCGTGCAGCGGATGTTCGACGCGATGTACGCGGCGCCCGGCATCGGTCTCGCCGCTCCTCAGGTCGGCCTCAGCCAGCGGTTCTTCGTGTACGACCTTCCCGACGACCCCGGCCAGCGAGTCCTCATCAACCCGGTGATCACGGGTTCTGATGGCGAGTGGACCTATGACGAGGGGTGCCTGTCGGTTCCGGGCCAGTACTTCGAGATCACCCGACCCAAGCAGATCGAGGTGAGCGGCCGCGACCTCGATGGCAACGAGGTCAGCTTCGAGGCGGACGAACTGTTGGCGCGGCTCGTGCAGCACGAGCTCGACCACCTCGACGGGGTCCTCCTGCTCGACCATCTCGACGCCGATCAGGCGAAGGCCGCAAAGAAGCACGTGCGGGAGCTGCAGGAGCAGAAGGCCAACGAGGCCGAGCGCCTCGCCGCGCTCCGCGACGAGGCGCCGCGCAAGCGCCTCGGGTTGCGGCTTAAGTGAAGCTCGTCTACTTCGGCACACCAGCGATCGCCGTTCCGCCGCTGCGAGCCCTCGTCGCCGCCGGTCACGACGTCGACCTCGTCATCACGGGTGCCGATGTGCGGCGGGGGCGCGGCACGAGCACGAGTCCGTCGCCGGTCAAGGAGGCCGCGACAGGTCACGGGCTGAAGGTGTCGCACGATCCCGACGACGTTCTGAAGTCCGATGCCGTGCTCGGCGTGGTAGTGGCCTACGGACGGATCCTTCAGCCGCATCTCCTGGCGCACGTGCCGATGGTGAACCTGCACTTCTCGTTGCTGCCCCGCTGGCGCGGCGCGGCGCCGGTCGAGCGGGCGATCCTCGCCGGTGACGAGACGACGGGTGTGTGCGTTATGGCAGTCGAGGAAGGGCTCGACACCGGTGGGGTGTACGCCCGCGCCGAGACGCCGGTCGCCCAGAAGACCCTGTTCGAGCTGTGGGACGAGCTCAGCGCAGTCGGCTCCGAACTGCTTGTCGAGTGGCTGGAGCAAGCGTTCGTGGACGGCCGGTTGGTAGACCCCGATCCTCAGGTGGGGGAGGTCACCTACGCCGCCAAGCTGACGTCGGAGGAGCGTCGACTCGACCCGTCAGCAACGGCTGACGAGCAGCTCGCTGTGGTTCGCCTGGGTAACGCCTGGACGATGGTCGGCGACAAGCGGCTCAAGGTGCTCACGGCGGGCGTGAACGACGGCCGGCTCGTGCCCGTCGACGTGCAACCCGAGGGCAAGCGGCCGATGTCGTTCGACGCGTGGCGCCACGGCACGCCGTCGGCCCAGCGAGGCATGTTCGCGTGACCGCGCGCAAGGTCGCGCTGGACGCGCTCGTCGAGATCGAGGCCACCAACGCCTATGCCAACCTCAAACTCGGGCCGTTGCTCGAGCGGAGCGGACTCGACGAGCGGGATCGCCGCCTCGTCACCGAGTTGGTGTACGGCACGATCCGTCGTCAGCGTTCGGTCGATTACCTGGTCGACCGATTCCTTGTCGACTCCCCGCCACCGGCGGCTCGGGCAGCGCTTCGGCTGGGCGCGTATCAACTGCGGCTCACCGACATCCCCGATCACGCGGCGGTCGCCGCCACCGTCGACGTGACGCCCAAGCGGTTCCGTGGCCTGGTTAATGCGGTGTTGCGGAAGGTCGCGAAGTCCGCCGTGGAGTGGCCCGACGACGGCACGCGCCTGAGCTATCCGGACTGGATCGTGGACCGGCTGTGCACTGACCTGGGCGACGAGGCGGCGATCGACGCGCTCGAGACGATGAACCGGGCCCCGGAGGTCACGGTTCGCGACGACGGGTACACCCAGGATCGGTCGTCTCAACGCGTCGTCGAAGCGCTGGGAGTGCGACCGGGCCAGCTCGTTGTCGACGTGTGCGCGGCGCCGGGCGGCAAAGCGACGGCGATGGCTACCTTCGGTGCGCGAGTGGTCGCTGCCGACTTCCGGCCGCGCCGAGTCGGGTTGATCGCCTCGAACGCTCAGCGCGTCGCCGCTGGTCGGGCTTCCGACGCGTCCGTGTGGCCCGTCGTCGCCGACGCCCGCCGGCCTCCATTCCGTTCGGCCTGTGCCGACGTCGTGCTCGTCGATGCGCCGTGTTCGGGGCTCGGCGTGCTGCGCCGACGCCCCGACGCCCGGTGGCGTGTCTCCGAACGAGACGTTGCCGAACTGGCGGAGATGCAAGGTGCAATCCTGGCGTCGTCCTCGGATCTGGTCGCCGACGGCGCACTGTTGGCCTACAGCGTCTGCACACTCACGGCAGCCGAGACGACCGGCGTCGCCGAAGCGTTTGCTGCGGAGCATCCGGAGTTCGAGCCGGTCGCCCCGCCCGGCGATCCGTGGCAGCGGTGGGGGACAGGGGCGCTGCTGCTGCCCCAGGCCGACGACAGCGACGGCATGGCGCTGTTCCTCTGGCGGCGTCGCCCCTGACCCCCGCTGCTCGTTCTGTCCTGCGAGAGCACCACCCGGGTGGTGCTCTCGCAGGACAGAACGAGCGCGAGCGGGTGTTCGGCTCAGCCGGCGGGCGGCGGGGTCGGCGGGACCGGGCTACGGAACCGCTGAACGAGCACCGGGACGAGCCACGCCCCGACCTCGATGTCAGCGGCGACCGGGCTCAGGTGGATTCCGTCGGGCCTCGTGTACCAGTCGATCTGGAAGCCCGGTCGATCGAGGCGGGCCGCGAGCGGAAGCAGTTCGATTCCGGGCCGCTCCGAAGCGAAGCGGGCGAGGTTCTGGTTGAGCATCGCGGTTCGCAGCGGATTCTCCGAGATCCACGGCCACGTGCGATTGAGGAAGCGCATCACCGGAACGTCGGCCCAGAACACGGCGCCACCCGCTGAGCTCAGGACGTCGGCGAGTGCTCCGTACTCGGCCCGTTGGTAGTCCGCCCACGCCGGATCGAGCACGTTCCGCCACGGCTGATCTGGTGCCATGCGATGGTCGGACTGCTCCATCAACGAGTCGACCACCAACGAAACGTCGGGGCGGAACTCCTGCACCTTGGCATGCAGCACGGGAGCCCAGTTGTTGCAGTGGGCGGTCGACTGGGCGATCTCGCCGGTGTAGTTGCGGATCGCCTCCACCCGCGTGACCGGGCAGCCCGACAGGGACATGTCGACGACCTGGATGACCTCGGGGTGCCGGATCGAGTACCGCTGCAGTGCCATGCCGAACGTCTGCGCCGTCGAGTCTCCGGCGACGAGGATCCGGATCGGCCCTCCCGAGAAGCTGGGAACTGGTCGCTGGGCCAGAGCCAGCAGCTGGACCGCCTGCTGCACAGAGACGCCTTTGGTCCAGCGGCCGTTGACACACGTCAGCAGCCAGCCGGCATCGGAGGAGAAGCCGGTGCTGCGGCAACGCGCTCCGATCTTCGCTTTGGGCAGACAAGCACTCGTCGACGCGACCAGCATCGAGACGAGAAGCAGGGTCACCCCGCGGCGGACGAGCCGACGGTGGGAGGGGGACGCCGAGGGGCGGTGGCTGGGGAAGCGGGTGGGGAAGCGGGTCATTCAGATTCCTCCGGGGGAAGCGGTGGCGATCATTCGGGCGAGCGGTACCAGGTCGGTGGCGAGCTGGTCTGCGGCTCGGTCGTTGAGGTGGATTCCGTCGGGTCGGACCTTGGTGTCGACCGTTCGATTCGGTCGGTTGTAGCGACTCGCATATGCCCACATCGTGATGTCGGGGCGGGTGGCGTCGACATTGCGCAGAACCATGTTCAGCGCGTCGGTCCGGCTGGGGTCGTCGCTCACCCAGTCGAGCCGCGGCTGGAACTTCATATACGGAACATCGGCCCACAGCCCGGGTGCGCCCGTGGTGCCGAGCGCTGTCGCCAACTCCTCGAACTCCCGTTGCTGATGAGCCGCCCAGTCAGGCTCGACCACGCTTCGCCACGGGCTGTCGGGCGCGGGCTGCTGATCGGCTTGCTCCATCATCGCGATGAACACGACGGCGATGTCGGGTTGGAACTGGCTGATCATCGACGGGATGACGCTCGCCCACGTACCGCAACTGGCCATGTTCTGGCCGGCTTCGCCCCTGAAGTGCCGGATGGTAGCGACCCGGGTAACGGTGCAGCCCGCCATGCTCAGATCGAGCACGACAAGCTCCTGTGGGTGCTTGGCCGCGTAGCGCTGGAGTGCTCGTGCGGCGACGCCGGCAGTCGAGTCGCCGGCGACTGCGATGCGCAACGGCGGACCGGGCGGGGCCGTTGGAGCAGGTGGCGGTGCCGAGGCCGCGGCAGTGGGAGGAGGTAGGGCCGATGATGGCGGGGGTGCGTCGACCGCTGGCGTCGGCGCGGTCGGCATGGGCTGTGGTGCAGGTGTTGTGGTCGATGGCGCGTCCGACGGCGGGGCCGGCTCGGGCGCGGTGACAACAGCGGCAGTCGTTGGTGGCGGCGTCGGAACGGGTAGATCGGCGTTGACCCCCGCTCCGGCGTTCGCCATCAGCTCGGCCACGCGCTGCGC
>JAIBBP010000132.1 GCA_019694615.1 Microthrixaceae bacterium
GTCGTGGGCGTCGTGGGCGCGAACGGGGGAGGCGTCGTCTGTGGAGGACCCGTCGCGCCCCCGGTGACGACGTGGCCGTCCTCGACGACGATCGCGTCGTGAACCATCGACTCGTCGATCGCGCTGGTCATCGCCGTCTCGGCGACCGTTGGGGGAGCCGTGGGTGCTGTGGACTCGGTCCCGATCCATGACTCGGCAGCGCTGACATCGGTGGCTTCGGGCCGGAGCGTGAATACTCCGACGGGCGTCAACGCCTGTGGTGCGCCGCACGCGACACACGACGATCCTTCGCCTGGCTCGTTGCCGCAGTTGTAGCACCGCAATGCCATGTGGACCTCGGGGTTCGGCGGTGGGGAGCCGCGGCCGGCGCCTCGGAGGCTCGACGGCGCGACGATAGTTGGCGAACGGCCGATCTCGCCATCGACGCGCCGGTGACGCCTGATGGGGCGGGCATCGTCGCGGTTCGCTTCGGCGATGGCGTCGAGTAGTGGGATCCTCGACGCGCTGAGCGCCGGGACCACGGCTCCGGCCAAACCGAGTCCGATCGCGAGAACCGCGATGACGACCAACGTGACGGTGGGGGCCGCGAACTGGTTGAGGCCGAGATCGGCCAGCCCTTGAACGGTGAGCCATGCTGCGGCAGTACCGATCGCGATCCCGAACAGCGTCCCAACGAGCGACAAGGCGCCAGCCTCCGCAACCACGAGCCGGAGCACCTGCGATCGAGTCGCTCCGACCGCACGGATGAGCCCGAGCTCGCGCCGCCGCTCGTTGACCCCAAGTTGCAGCGTGTTGGCGACGCCGATCAACGCCAGCACGACCGAGAAGGAAAGCATCCACTGGATGACCTTGCCGAACCCGTTCAGGAGTTCGGTCCGCTCGGCGACCAACTCGTCGGGGCGGAGAACCTTGACATCACCGTGCATCGCCGCCGTCGAGCGCACCGTCGCCTCGGCGGACGCGTCGGTGGGGTCGATTCGCACAAACGCGAGCACGTCGACGCTCTGCGGAAGATTCGACGCCATGACCGCCGAGTCGACGATGACATCGCCGAGTAACACCCGCAGGTCGGAGCGGAAGACCGAGCTCACCTTCATGGGAAGGACCACTCCGTTCTGGAAGGTGACCGGTACCTCCGAGCCGCGCCGGAGGCCGGCTTCGGTCGCGAGTTCCTCGCTGACGGCAACCTCGCTGATCGCCATGTGATCCGGAGCACCGTCGACCACGTCGAGGTTGAGTACCCGATAGAGGGAGCCGGCATCGAGTCCTCCGGCGCGCCACAGTCGGTTGCCGACGTAGACCCGCCCGGGTCGCCAGCCGCTCACCGCCTCAACGCCGGGAATCTCCCGCAGCCTCCCGACGAGGTCGCCGGGAAGCCCGCCGACGGTGAACGTTCCGGAGTCGACGATGAGGTCGGCGGTGACGGAGTCACTGATCTGCCCCTCAAACGACTGCACGAAACTCGTCGACAGCACCGTCAACGAACTCACGACGGCGGCGGCGAGGAGCAACGCCGCTGTGGTCGACGCGGCTCGGGTGCGCGCTTGGCGCGACCGCAGCGCACTCATGCGCCGAAGCGCAACCGATGAGCCCAACAGCAACGAGGTGACCAAACCCACGACCCGGTTGAGCAGGCGTGGCAGAACGATCAGGACCACGACGACACCCGCACCGGCCAGCCCGCCGATCAGCGCAACCTGCGAGCCGGCCAGGATCGCGGCGACCGCAGCGGTGCCACCACCGACGACCACAAGTGCCGCCAACCAGCGAAGGGCGGTGACGAGGAGCGGTCGGTCCGACGGACGATCGTCCGCCCCGGTGACGGCGTGGACCGGCGGAGTTCTGGAGGCGAGGCGCGCCGGACTCAGTGCGGTGAGCACTGTCACCGCAACACCGACAAGAACCGACACAACGGGTATCCACCAGGTCAGAACCGGGCCGGCGACGGGGAGCGCGGTGCCCATCGAGTGGATCAGGCGCTCGATCGCAGTGCCGACGCCGACGCCGAGACCGAGACCCAGCGCCCCAGCCACAGCGCCCCCCAGGAGCGCCTCGCCGGCCGCCGCGCTCACCAGCTGGCGTGGTGACGCGCCCATGAGGCGGAGCATGGCGAACCCGCGGCGGCGGTGGTCGAAGAGCAGCGACATCGAGTTCGCCACCGTGAACGCTCCGACGACCAGCGCCAGCCCGGCGAAGCCGACGAGGAGGGCGCGGATCAGTGTGAAGCTCTTCGCTAGCGCGGCGTGACGGTGTTCGGCGTACTCGTCGCCCGTGCTCACGACAGCCCCACCACCGATGACCGCGCGGATCCGGTCGGCGACAGTGGCGACGTCCACGTCGTCGGCCACCTTGATCGCGATTGCGTTGTCGTCCGGTCCGAGCTCGAAAAGGGGACGGGCGACGTCGGTGGCGAACAGTGCGAGCGTGGAGCCGTCGGGCAGCTCGCCGTGGGTCATCTCGACAATGCCGGTGACGGTGAACTGCCGGACCCCGAGTTTGCCGGCAATCGTGACGGAGTCGCCGACCGCGACGTCGGCGATCTCCGCGGCACGGTGGTCCAGCACCACCTCGGACTCGGTGGTGGGCGCCGAGCCCTTGCCGACGAAACGGTAGGGGCTCAGCTCCGGAACGGTCGGGAAGTTCGCACCCATCGGACGCTCGGTGAGTCCGAGCCCTACCACTGGGCGTCCATCCTTTCGCAGGATGACCGTCGTTTTGCTCTCCAGTCGTGGCTCGACCGCTGCCACCCCGTCGATACTCGTGACGATCCCGACGAGGCTGTCGGGTACGAGCTTGCGGACCTGCTGGAGCGGTCCGTCCTCGGCGATCGTGCCTTCGATGACGAGGTCAGCTCGTTCGCTCCCGGCACCGGCCTGCTCGGCGAGCCCGGCGCCCACGCGTTGCAGGAGTGACAACGAGCCGGCGAGGTAGCCGACGCCGAGGGTCACGGCGACGATGGAGAGCACCATGCGGCGCCGCTGTCGCAGGAGCGTCCGAAGCGCGACCCGGGTGCCGCGCAGCCGGCTGGTCTCGCCAGTGGACTGCTTCGGCGGAGCCGTGCGAAACAGCCGGCCGTCCTCACGAAGAATGTTGGTGGCAGGCTCGACGCGGCTGATCGGCTGCTCGACACGCCCAACCGGTTGATCGACACGCGGGGTGGCGACCTGTGGGAGCGGTGGTGGGGGCGGGGGTTTCGGGGGAGCGCTGACGCGTACCGGGGTCGGGAGATCGGTGAGCGGCGGCACCACCGGCTGCGGGGGAGGAGGCGTTAACGCAGGTGGCGCACTGTCCTCGCCGATGGCGGCAGCGAGCGCCCGCGCGATGAAGTCCATGTCGAAGGGGACGTGGTCGCTCGGCTGAGGAGGTGGACCGGAGGGGGGATCCTGCGGCGGCGGGAGGTCGAGGCGCGGTTGACCCTCGGGCGCGGGGGATACCCACAGATCGCGCTCGGCCGTGCTCACGCGCTCACACTAATGACGCTCGGGGTGTTCGGACGATCACTGTCGCAGGTCGGCGACTGCGATTGGTATGGTGTGCGCTGCTGGCGACGTGGCCGAGTGGTTAGGCAGAGGCCTGCAAAGCCTTGCACAGGGGTTCGATTCCCCTCGTCGCCTCAGCAGTCGAGACGAGCTGCTACAGTCTCGGCTCCACGGGCCGTTGGCGCAGTTGGCTAGCGCACCTGCATGACGCGCAGGGGGTCAGGGGTTCGAATCCCTTACGGCCCACACTCACGAAACCCCCGAGAAATCGGGGGTTTCGTGATTATTACAACGAAGTCGGAATTCGGCGCCGGCGGTGTATTCCTACTTCGAGTAGGATGAACGCGTGGCCGTGTCCAAGGTGTCGCTTAGTATCGAGGAGGACGTTCTCGCCGAGGCGAGAACGCGCGCTGGGCGCCGTGAGTTGTCGGCTTACGTGAACGAGGCGCTAGTCCGTCAACTTCAGCACGACCGACTCGGCGAACTCCTCGACGAGATGGAGAACGAGTCCGGCCCCATTCCGTCCGAACTGCTTGAGGAGGCACGGGCGCTATGGCGAGAACCCGCCGTACCCAAGCACCGCCGGTCCGCCTGATCCTCGACAGCGGCGCAGTCATTGCTCTCTCTCGGAACGACGCCCGAGCACGCGCCGCCCTGGCGGCTGCATACGAGGTCGGCGCGAGCGTGTCGATCCCGTCAGTCGTCGTGGCCGAGACGGTCCGCGGCACGGCGAAAGACGCGCCGGTCAATCGGGTGATCAGCGCCGTCGGCCAGGTGGTCCCCGCCGACGAAGTGACCGGTCGAATCGCCGGCGCCCTCCTCGGTGCGACGAGATCGGCCTCCACCATCGATGCGCTCGTCGTCTCGACGGCGGTTGCCGCTGGGGGAGCGGTCATTCTCACCGGCGATCCCGACGACCTCCGCCAGCTCGCTGCGAACAACGACGGCGTGCTGATCCAACCGTTGTAGCGACGGCCGGAGGCCGATGGTCAGACAACTGTGCAGGGCGCGTGAGAACGAGACTTTGAGGATTGGCGCTCGGGGTCGAGAGTAGGAGGTGAAGAGTATGCGGTCGAGGACAGGACCAGAGCGAGGATGGGCTCTCGCCGTTTGTGGCGTCCTCGGCTCCATCGCCGTCGCAGCTGTGCTCCTGTGCGGAGCGGTCAGTGCGCTCCGACGTGTTGTTCACCGCCCACCGCG
This sequence comes from Microthrixaceae bacterium, assembly GCA_019694615.1. GTDB lineage: Bacteria > Actinomycetota > Acidimicrobiia > Acidimicrobiales > Microtrichaceae > SSF14. The sequence goes on from JAIBBP010000132.1 coordinate 4,680, forward strand.
AGGAGCTGTGCCTCGAGGCGTTCAGCGGCCCTGATCCGTTCAACGTGGAGCGCGGTGCCGAACGTCCACCCGGAACGATGCTGCTCTACCTGTCCTACTGCTGGCCGGGGCTCGAGGGCGGCTGATCCCAGTTGTGACGCAAAGCGTCCAGGGTCGAACCGCTCGGCCGCTCAGCCGGTGGACTCCTTGGCGCTGTCGGATTCCTCGGGGCTCGTGGGGTGGCGCTGACGTGCCTGGCGCGACGCGTCGACAGACGCCTGGAGCGCCTCCATCAGGTCGATCACCGTGGCGCTCTGGTCGGCGGGTGCGTCGGCGATAGCGATCGCGCGACCGGCCGACTTCTCCTCGATGAGCTCGAGCACCTTCTCTCGATAGGTGTCGTGGTACCGCGCCGGATCGAAGGGCTCGGTGAGCGCGTCGATCAGTGACTCGGCCATGGCCAGTTCCTTGTCGGTGACCTCAACGCTTTGGAGGGCCTCGAACTCCGAGAAGTGGTCGCGTCCGGCCAACTCGTCGGCGTAGACCATCATCGACATCACCAGTGCACCATCCCGCGGACGGAGCACCGCCATGTGCTCCTTCGCTCGCATGACGAATCGGGCAATGCCGACCCGGTTGGACTCCTCCATGGCCCGGACCAACAGGGCGTACGGCTTGGTGGCGTCGGACGGGGCGACGACGTACGCGCCGTCGAAGAAAATGGGGTCGATCTCATCGAGGTCGACGAAGCACTCCAGGTCCAGCCGGTGAGTGGCCTCAACGGCGAGCGCCGCGAGCTCATCGTCGGTGATGGTGATGTAGTTGCCCTTCGAGACCTCGTACCCCTTGACGATGTCCGCGTAGTCGACCTCTTCGCCGGTCACCTCGTTGACCCGCTTCTGCCGCACCCGCGCGCCGTTGCGGCCGTCGATCTGGTTGAAACGGACCGGACGCTCGCTCTTGGCCGAGTACAGCTTCACCGGGACATTGACGAGGCCGAAGCTGATGGAGCCCGACCAGATTGGGCGTGGCATGTCGTCCTCCGAGCGTCGATCGGTTCGAGCTGGCCGGTTAGCTCAGCGGCAATTCGACCGGGGAAGTCAGGCGACCTGGCGCCGCGAGGCGAGGAGGAGCGCCGCCCCGATCAACAGTAGTCCGCCGCCCATCAGTGCGAAGGGGCCTGAGGTGGCGCCGGTGACGGCGAGGCCGGCGTCGGCGCGGCTTCGCGCCGGCACGGTCGTCGCTGCGAGCACGGCGAGGGGGAGCGTGGTCGCTGGCGCCGCAACCGTGGTCGAGGCCTGCACGACGGCGGTCGAGGGGACGACGACGGCGGTGGTCGGAGCGGCGGTGGTCGCCTGCGAGCAGTTCGGGCCGTTGCCG
>JAIBBP010000099.1 GCA_019694615.1 Microthrixaceae bacterium
TTTCGATTGGTGCAGGCCCCAAGGTGGTCGACCACTACACGGAGCGGCTCGAACTGTGGCGCCGGCTCGCTCGTCGGTCGGGTCTCGAACCCGCGGCGATCGTGCTCACCCTCGCTCCCTTCCCCATTCCCACGGTCGCCTCGATGCTGCGAGTTTCATTGGCGGAAGTGGAGGCCTGCATCGACGACTGGTACGCCGGAGTCGACCCGGAGGACGATCGCCCTGTCGTGGCCACCCCCAGCGCCAGCGCAGATCCGGTCATCGACCTCCGTCCAGCGGAGGCCCACGAGATCGCTCATCCGGTTGTGTCCGCAGCGACTCGCCAACACCGTCAGCGAGGCTGGCCGCGTTGGCGAGTCCGCGACATGTAGCTCAGCGCTTCTTCTCACGAGAGGCCCCTCCCTCCCAGGAGGCCCCTCCCTCCCAAGAGGAATTGCACCCACGTCCCGGCACACTGGCGGTGAGGTCGTGTTGTGCTCCGAAACCGTCGCGCCACCTCCCGTGCAACCGTCGGGGAGGAACAGTTCCAGGCACTGGTTCGCGATCATGCTGCCGCGGTGTATCGCGTGGCGTACTCGGTTGTCCGTGACGAGCATCTCGCCGAGGACATCGTGCAGGAGACGATCGTCAAGGCGTGGCAGGGTCTCGACACCTGGCGCGGTGAAGGGTCGATGCAGGGCTGGGTCCTCAGCATCGCCCACAACACCGCAGTGTCGTTTCTTCGTCGCCTTCGCGACACCAGCACCGAGCCGTCGTTGCTTCCCGAGCGTGTCGGGACGGTCGACGTCGAACGCGAGTCCGATGCCCGCGCCGATCTAGACCGCCTCAGGGTCGCGATGGGCGAACTCGACGACCTGAGCCGCTCGATCGTGGTGATGCGCGACCTCGACGGGCTGTCCTACAACGAGATTGCAGACGCCCTCCAGATACCGCTCACCACTGTCAAGACCCGCCTTCTGCGCGCCCGACGGGAGCTGCAACGCGTTGTCCGAGGAGGAGTTCCGACGTGAACAAGTCGCCGCACGAGATCGATGATGATCCGACGCTCGACGCCGCGCTCGACGAGACCGACGGGGTTCTCGGCGAGTCGTTGGCCGCTCTGCTCGGGGGTGGACGGGCTCAGCTTCCCGACCCGCCGGCCGATCTGGAAGCGAGGACGCGCGACGGCGTCGCGAACAGCCTGATGGGCCGATCGCTTCTCGGCACAGGTGCCGACCTGATGACGGTTGGCTGGCAGACGGTGCGCTTCCTCCTCGGAGCCGGCGAGGTGCCGGGCCGGGGTGACACGGATACCGACGAGATGGACACGGACGAGGAGGTGCGATCGTGATCGAGGGGGAACGGTGGATCATCGCCGTGATTGCACTCGCCGGCAGCTTGTTGATGGGCGAGATCGCTGCGCGGATTGTCCGTGCGTCGATGAACGGTCCGGGCCGTTCCGACGAGGTACGGGAGATGGCACGCCCGGTTGGCCGCGTGCTGATCGTGGTGAGCGGCGCCGTGGGTCTGTTCGTCGCGCTCGCATCCACCAGCCGGCACGCGTTCGAGGAGATCCCCGACCGCATCGTCGAGCGCCTGCCTGAGGTGCTGCTCGCTGGGCTGATCCTCGTCGTCGGCTACGGGGTCGCGATCGTCGCGTCCGCTGGGGTTGCACAGTCGGCGATCCGTGCGTCGGGCCGGCGCCAGCGTGGCCTCGAACGAGCGGTGCGCTGGTCGGTGCTCGGCGTCAGCGTCGCTCTCGCGCTGGGCCAGATCGGTGTCGACACGACCCTGTTGGCCTTGGCGCTGGCGGTCATCGTCGGCGCACCGGCCTTGACCGTCGCCCTGCTGACGGCGTTCGGGGGACGATCGGTGGCACAGGAGATCGCCGCAGGTCGAGCGGTTCGGAGCCACGTCCGTGTCGGGTATCACCTCGACTGTGGTGAGATCAGTGGGCTGGTGGTGGCGGTCCATCCTGTTGCCGTCGAGATCGAGACGGCGATCGGAGAGCACGTGCACGTGCCCTACAACCTGCTCCTCTCGAACCCGTACTCGGTGACACCGTCCCGCTCGAACGTCTCCGGCTGATCCCGGAGCGGCCGTCACCGCTGGTCCGATTGTCGTGCGATCCACCCGTGGGTCGGTCGCACCACATCCGGTGGGTCGACCGAACCATTCGGCACGTCGATCCTCAGAAGTTGCGGATTTCTCGCGACTTTCGGCTCCGGGGAACGTCTACCCACCAGATCGCTGACACCTCCTGATCGCTGGGTGCTTCCGGAGAACAGCAGTGCTGAATGAATCGTCCCGTCGGAACTGGTGCCGACGGGACGATTCGCGTTCCGGGACGGGTCCGCATGGGGCGTCTCGCCGTGTCCGCCTAGTTTGCGGACATGTTCCGACACATCGTGCTGCTCACCCTCGATCCCACAGCGGCTACGGCTCGGCGCGACGAGATCATCGACGCGCTCACCGCTTTGCCCACTGCGATCCCCGAGATCTCGTCCTACCGCGTCGGTGCCGACGCCGGCCTGGCGGCTGGCAATGCCGACATCGGCGTAGTCGCGGACTTCGCGACCCAGGCCGACTACGAGACCTACCGGGATCACCCCGCCCATCGGGCCGTGATCGAGCGCCTGATCGCCCCGGTTCTGGTGGCCCGCGCGGCGATGCAGATCGCCGGCTGACTCGGCCAGATCTCGACGTGACAGTTGTCACCTGAGATTGGTATGGTTCGTTCCCGAGGCGGAGACGCCTCGGAACTCGGTCAGCGAACCGGAGGTCCGTCCTCCGATCGCCTCCAACCGATGGGCCGTGTGAGCAGTTCGGGGGGTCTGCTCATACGGCCCTTCGCCTTTTCCGGCGCCGTCGTTGTGCGTCGGCCGTGTGAGTCGGCGCAGCGGAAGATCGGTCCGTCCAGGGCTCCGTGCCATGATCTGAGGGTGCAGATCACCAAGACATCGACGGCGGACGGGTTCGTGGTCGTGGACCTCCCCGAAGCGGCGACAGCCACCGGCATCGTCCGCTGTGCCCGCAAGATCCTCCAGGACGGCGCTGTCAACCTCGCCCGATCCCTCACCTACACCTACGCGTCGTTCGGCCTTCCGATCTCGGGAGCGTCAGCGGGTATCAACGCGGACGGCGACGGACGCGACGCAGCGGTCGCTGCATTCGTCGACGAGTTGAGTCCCCGGGTCACCGACGGCTCGCTCGTGCTGGCGGCCGGCAAAGGGGTTTCCTCGGCTGATCTCGCGGCATGGGCCCTGCCGCCTCTCCTCGGCCACGAGACGCTGGCCGCCGGAGTTGTCGCGGCTGCACGGGCGGGATGCGGCGACCTCGCCGGGAGCACTGTGGCCGTAGAGGAATCGAGCCCGGGATCAGCGGCGGTTGTCGCTGCGTTCACCGCCGCTGGTGCCGACGCCGTCTCGCTTCCACTAACAGAGCTGCTCGTGTCGGGCCGTTCAGTCGTCGTCGTCGGTTCGAAGCCGGGGGTGCTCGACCACGAGAACGTCGAATCCCTCGGCGCGGCGACGATCATTGGAGCCGCCGGTCTCTCGATCACGGCACGGGGCCTCGCTGTGGCCCGACGAAACGGGGCGAACGTGCTGCCCGACTTCGTGGCGGCCGCCGGCCCGGTGCTCGCTGCCGCAGGCCACGCCGACGGCCCGAGTCGGATTTCTGCGGTCATCGAAGCGGTCCTGCCCCACGACGAGGGGCCCTACCTGGGAGCGTGTTACGCGGCCGAGGAGTTCCTGCGCACATGGTCCGACGAGCTCCCCTTCGGTCGGCCGCTCGCATGACCGACACCTCAAGCCTGTCCGGCGCCGCGAATGTGGCTTCACTCCACCCATTACCTCCTCAACCCGAGGGCGTCGGGTGGCCGACGCTGACGTGGGCGACCGGTCCACAACTCACCGGCGATCCGGCGCGCCTCGAGGAAGTGCTCGACCGGGCGTTTGCCACGAACCCCAACCCCGAGCTTGCGCTGTCACTCGCTTTCGTCGCGGTGCAAGGTGGCCGGATCGTCGCTGAGCGGTACGGCCCCGGCGTGAGCGCGACGACGCCGCTCACGAGCTGGTCGATGGCCAAGTCCATCACCCAGGCCGTCGCCGGGCTCGTGGTCCGTGACGGCCTGATCGACCTCGACGCCACTCCGGCAGCACCGGAGTGGGCAGCGCCCGACGACCCGCGCCACGGAATCTCCCTATGCCACCTACTCGACATGCGTTCAGGGCTGACGTTCAACGAGGACTACGTCGACGTCTCGCACTGCCTCGAGATGTTGCTCGGGGAGGGCCGGCACGACATGGCTCACTACGCGGCGTCGCAGGAGCTCGCGGACCCGGTTGACACCGTCTTCAACTACTCATCGGGGTCCACCAACATCGCGAGCCGGGCCTTGAAGACTGCGCTCGGTGCAGATCAGGCGTCGTTCGGTGCGTACCTGCAGGAGCGCTTGTTCGGACCGATCGGCATGTCCGCAACGCCCCACTACGACGAGTCGGGGACGTTCGTCGGCTCGTCCTACGTGGACGCGACGGCCCGAGATTTCGCCCGATTCGGGTTGCTATACCTCCGCGATGGGGTGTGGGACAAGCGGCGTGTGCTGCCCGAAGGCTGGGTCGACAGCGCTCGCGCGCCCCGATCTGGCCCCGACGAGGACGGTCAGTTCTACGGCCAGTCATGGTGGGTATGGGGCGACGACCACGGAACGTTCGCTGCTCAGGGCTACGAAGGGCAGCTGACCGCCGTCGTGCCCGCCCTCGACCTGGTGCTCGTCCGCCTCGGCAAGACTCCCGTCGCGCACCGCCCCGCGCTGTTCAGGTTCTACCGTGACGTCATCAGTGCGTTCGCCGGCCCGGCGATCGACCAGGAAGTGGAGGCCGCCGGATGACCCGCCCCGAGCAGTTCGCGTTCCCGACGTTCGAGTCGCCTGCCGACGAGCGGTTGCACCTCAAGCAGCGACTCGCCGCGGGCTTCCGTCTGTTCGGGAGGTTCGGCTTCGACGAGGGTGTCGCCGGACACATCACGGCGCGTGACCCCGAGCGGCCTGACCACTTCTGGGTCAACCCGTTCGGCATGAGCTTCAAGCAGATCCGGGCGTCCGATCTCGTCCTATGCAACCACGACGGCGACGTCGTCGAGGGTGACTGGCCCGTCAACCGAGCCGCGTTCGCCATCCACTCGCGGGTCCATGCGGCGCGCCCTGACATCGTCGCCGCCGCCCATTCGCACTCGAAGTACGGGCGGGCGTTCTCCTCGCTCGGGCGCCGGCTCGACCCGATCACCCAGGACTCGTGCGCGTTCTTCGACGATCACGACGTGTTCGACGATTTCACCGGTGTCGTCAACGAAACGTCGGAAGGCGACCGCATCGCCGGGGCGTTGGGCAAGCACAAGGCGGCCATCCTGCAGAACCACGGCCTGCTGACCGTGGGGACGTCCGTCGACGCTGCCGTTTGGTGGTTCATCACGATGGAGCGCACCTGCGAGGTGCAGTTGGCCGCGATGGCTGCGGGAACCCCGAAGGTGATCAGCCCCGAGATCGCGGCGCTCACCTACGAGCAGATCGGCAACGACGTCGTCGGCATGTTCCAGTTCCACCCCCTGTGGACCTGGATCACCGCACAGGAGCCTGACCTCCTCGACTGACAGGTTCCCCCACCGGTCCTCACCCGTCCTCACCCGTTCTGTGATGCGAGGCCGCCCCTGGAGGGGCGGCCTCGCATCACAGAACCAGTTCGGCTTCGACGATCTTCGCCCTGACCCGCTCGACGGCCTCCCACGGTCGTTGAAAGACCTCGTCGTCGGTGATCTCCACGACGACGAACTTGTCCGCCTTCAGCTTCGCCAAACGACGAGCGTCCTCACGCTTGTAGCGGAGCGCCTCGTGGTACATCGCGCTCTGGACCTCGATCACGAGCGGCAACCACTCGTGGCGGAAGTCGACCCGACCCGTCCAGCTCTCACCGCCGGAGTCGACCTGGCGACGGACCGGGATCCCGGATCTGCGCAACACCTGCATCGTCCGAGTCTCCAGGTTGCTCGCCGTCGGCTGGTAGTCGAGCCCCCGCTCATCGAGGTATCGGCGGAGACCCGCTGTGCCGTTCCGGCCACGCTCCCCTTGCTGGGACAGGAACGCAGCGAGGGAGCGCCCCGAAAGAAGGCGCAACGACCACAGCCGCTCGACGAGCGCTTCGGCGCGCTCCTCCGGGCACACGGCGTGGATCTGCAGCGCAAGGAGTTCGGGGCGGACGACGGGGATACCGCGGAGGGTCGTCGTCCAGGTGTCAGGGAGAACTCGGACCCGATGAATCCGCGCCAGCGCGGTCTTTCGACGGCTAGCGGATGTCGTGACGACGTGGTGCGGAGTGAGGCTGCACGACAGCCCCCACCACATCCCACCCGACAGGTGCGACAGGCGGGCACCTCTGCCGGCATCGAAGACGGCGGCCAGCGCGGCCTGGCCGTCGGTGGACGGCGCCCCTCGAAGGCCGATCACCTGGTCGGTGATCGGCCGCCACCGGGGGTGGTCGTCGAACAGGTGCCGCACGGCCTTCTCGGAAGCTCCGATGGTCGGAAGTTGCCAACGCGCCACGAGCGCGTGCTGCCGTTGGGCGAGGTGAAGGAGTCGACGTTCGAAGTCCATCCCGCCACCATGGGCGTGGCCGGCTGTCGTTGTGAAGGGGGGACGTCCCCCATTGCCAAACCCACCCCTTTTGTGATGCGAGGCCGCCCCTGGAGGGGCGGCCTCGCATCACAGAACCGGTGAGGGTGGTCCGAACGGTGCGTGGTAGCTTCTCGGGGCTACAACCGACGCCGATGAAACCGAGCGGGAGAGCCCCGGCACGCCGGGCACCGAAGGAGCAACACCCCGGAATCTCTCAGGTCCACGGACCGCTCGGAGCAGGCAGCTCTGGAGCCGTCCCCGCTCGCGGGCGGTGACAGAGGGGAACCCCCACCGGAGTTCGCCATGCCCGTCAACCACTCGCTTACCGACCTGCTCGCATCAGGCCCCAACGGCACCCGTGCCGAACGGTTCTCCGACCGCCACCTCGGTGTCGCGAGCGAGAAGCTCGCGACGATGGTCGAGGTGGTGGGCTATGGGTCGGTCGACGCGCTCATCGACGACGTGGTGCCCGAGTCGATCCGCAACCGTGCAGCGCTCGACCTTCCGGCGGCGCTCACCGAGGCCGAGGCCCTCAGCCGCATCCGCACCTACGCCGACCGCAACCAGGTTCTCACCTCGATGATCGGACGCGGCTACTACGACACCATCACGCCCCCGGTCATCCTGCGGAACATCCTCGAGAACCCTGGCTGGTACACCGCCTACACGCCGTACCAGCCGGAGATCAGCCAGGGCCGACTCGAAGCGATCGTCAACTTCCAGACGATGGTCGCAGACCTGTGCGGCCTCGACATCGCCAACTCGTCGATGCTCGACGAAGGCACCGCCGCGGCCGAGGCGATGACCATGGCCCGGCGCTCCACCAAAACAGCCGCCGAGGCGTTCTTCGTTGACGCCGACTGCCACCCCCAGACGATCGCCGTCGTCGAAACCCGGGCCGAACCGCTCGGCATCAAGGTGCTGATCGGCGATCCGTCGACCGATCTCGACGCCGCTTCGGTGTTCGGCGCGCTGCTCGCTTACCCCGGTTCGTCGGGAGCGATCGTCGATCCTCGACCGGTGATCGACTCGCTCCACGAGCACGGGGCGCTCGCCGTCGTCGCCTCCGACCTCCTCGCTCTGTGCCTCCTCGACGCGCCGGGCACGCTTGGTGCCGACATCGCCGTCGGCTCTGCGCAGCGCTTCGGTGTCCCGATGGGCTTCGGTGGGCCCCATGCCGGGTTCCTCGCCTCGACCGACGCGCTCAAGCGAGCGATGCCCGGGCGTCTGGTCGGGTACTCGGTCGACTCCGCCGGCCGCCAAAGCCTGCGCCTGGCGCTTCAGACCCGCGAGCAACACATCCGGCGTGAGAAGGCCACCTCGAACATCTGCACCGCCCAGGTACTTCTTGCCGTGATGGCCTCGATGTACGCCGTGTACCACGGGCCCGATGGCCTGCGACGCATCGCGGCGCGGACCCATGCGATGACGGCCCGGCTCGCTGCCGGCCTACGCGACTCCGGCATGGACGTGGTCAACGCCACGTTCTTCGACACGCTCACCGTTCGCGTCCCCGGCCGGGCCGCAGACATCCTCGCGGCAGCACTCGCGCGGGGCATCAATCTGCGTCCCGTCGACGTTGACCACGTCGGTCTCAGCTGCGACGAGACGACGACGCTCGACACCGTCGAGGCTGTGCTCGCGTCGTTCGAGGCCGGTTCGGCACCGTCCGACGACGAGATCTCGGTGGGGATTCCGGAAGGACTGCGCCGAACCACAGAGTTCTGCGCCCACCCGGTCTTCAGCACCTACCACAGCGAGACCGAGATGATGCGTTACCTGCGTCGCCTCGCGGACAAGGACATCGCGCTGGACCGGGCGATGATCCCGCTCGGCAGCTGCACGATGAAGCTCAACGCCGTCACCGAGATGATCCCTGTCACGTGGCCCGAGTTCGGCCGGATTCACCCCTTCGCGCCCCTCGATCAGGCGCAGGGCTACCTCGATATGTTCGCCGACCTCGAAGAGTGGCTGGCGACGATCACGGGGTACGACGCTGTCTCGCTCCAGCCCAACGCCGGCAGCCAAGGCGAGTACGCGGGCCTGATGGCGATTCGTGGGTACCACCGGGCCAACGGTGACCTCGGCCGCGACGTGTGCCTCATCCCCTCCTCCGCGCACGGTACGAACGCGGCGAGTGCCGTCATGGTGGGCATGAAGGTCGTGGTGGTGGCGTGCGATGACCACGGCAACGTCGACGTCGCCGATCTCACCGCCAAGATCGACGCACACCGCGACACCCTGTCGGCACTCCTGGTCACCTACCCGTCGACGCACGGGGTGTTCGAGGAGTCGATCCGTGAGATCTGCGACCTCGTCCACGAGGCCGGCGGGCAGGTCTACCTCGACGGCGCCAACATGAACGCCCTTGTCGGACTGGCCCAGCCCGGCGCCTTCGGCTCCGACGTCAGCCACCTCAACCTGCACAAGACGTTCTGTATCCCCCACGGTGGCGGAGGCCCAGGGGTCGGCCCGATCGGTGTCCGCTCGCACCTCGCACCGTTCCTGCCCAACGCCACGGGAGCCGGTGCGAACGCCGTGGGATCGGTCTCGGCAGCACCGTGGGGCTCGGCATCGATCCTTCCGATCTCCTGGTCCTACATCGCGATGATGGGGCCGGACGGCCTGCACTCGGCCACGGTCAACGCCATCGCCGCCGCCAACTACATCGCGAAGCGGCTCGATCCCCACTTCCCCGTGCTTTACACCGGCCGTAACGGGCTCGTCGCCCACGAGTGCATCGTCGACATCCGGCCAATCGAGAAGTCTTGCGGGGTGACCGGCGAGGACATCGCGAAGCGCCTCATCGACTACGGGTTCCATGCACCCACGATGTCGTTCCCGGTCGCGGGCACCTTGATGATCGAGCCCACCGAGTCGGAGTCGCTCGCCGAGATCGACCGCTTCTGCGACGCGATGATCTCGATCCGCTCCGAGATCGCCCGGGTCGAGTCGGGTGAGTGGGACGTCACTGAGTCACCGCTGCGCAACGCCCCGCACCCCGCAGAGGATCTGGTTGACGACAACTGGAACCGGCCGTACTCGCGGGAGCTCGCCGCGTACCCGGTGCCGGGGCTGCGGCACAACAAGTACTGGGTGCCGGTCGGCCGGGTCGACAACGGCTACGGCGACCGGAATCTCGTGTGCTCCTGCCCCCCACTGGAGGCATTCGCCGAGGCAGACTGATGCGGTGACCACGACGGTCGAGTCCGGCGGTGCGGCTACGGGCGACGTAGCAGAGGTTGCTCACGACCCCGCCGGCCCGGAACATCGCCGAGGGCGGGACTGGGCACGACCGTTCGGTGTTGGTGCACTGGTGGCAGGAGCGTCGACAGCCGCCGGATCGTTGGTCGCGGCGATCGCCTCGGTCGATTCACCGGTTGCGTCGGTGGCTGGCGTGGTCATCGACAACGTTCCCAACCCGATCCGGCGATGGGCGATCCGCACGTTCGGCACGCACGACAAGTTCGTCCTCGGGATTGGCATCCTGGTCGTCGTTGCCGTGGTCGCCACCGTCGTCGCGAGGGCTGCGGCAACCCGACGTTGGGTGGTGCTGACGGCCATCGTCGGTTTCGCTGCTGTTGGCCTTGGCGCTGCCGAGAGGATCGGACCGGGTGTGTTGCTGTCGGCGTTTGCGTCGGTCGTCGCGGCGTGGGTGGTGTTCGCGGTTCTGCTCCCCCACCTACCTCGCCCGGCTTCGAGTGTCGGGCCAGGTCCGGACACCGTGACGTTTTCGATCGACGTCGCCCCGGCAGCGGTGCCGATGGTCGTACATCGCTGGGACGCTGCGGTGGACCGCCGCGAGTTCACGTTGAAGGCGGGCGCTCTGTGGGCGGGAACGGCGATCGTGGGTTCGGTCGCCGCGGCGATCAATCGTGCCGAATCGGCCTCGGTCACCCGAGCTCGGGCGCAGTTCCCCGAGATCCCGCCCGGAAGCCCCGATGCAGCGCCGACGGTCCCGGGCGCGGCCTCGGTTGGCAACGGCGCAGTGCCGTACATCACCCCCACGAAGGACTTCTATCGCATCGACACGGCGTTCCTCGCCCCGCGGGTGTCACTCGACGACTGGCGGCTCGAGATCACCGGTGCGGTCGACCGGCCCCTGACGCTCACCTACGACGAGCTGCTCGATCGGCACATCGTGGAACGGATCGTGACCTTGGCCTGCGTGTCCAACACCGTTGGTGGGGAGCTGGTCGGCAACGCTACGTTTCTCGGGGTGCCCCTCGCCGAACTCCTCGACGAGGTGGGCGTCGACACGGCGGTGGGGACGCAAGTGGCCATGACGTCGGTCGACGGTTGGACCTGTGGGTTCCCGACCGAGCTCGCCCTCGACGGCCGTGATGCCATGGTGGCGATCGGCATGAACGGGGAACCCTTGACGGTCGAGCACGGGTTCCCGGCGCGGATGGTCGTGCCGGGGCTGTACGGGTATGTGTCGGCCACCAAGTGGCTCCAGCGGATCGAGCTGGTCGGCTGGGAGGAGTTCGACGGCTACTGGGTACCGTTGGGCTGGTCGAAGGAAGGGCCGATCAAGACGCAGTCCCGCATCGACGTGCCCCGCTCCGGGGCTGACGTTCCCGCCGGGCCAGTCGTCATCGCCGGCGTCGCGTGGGCTCAGCATCGAGGGATCGCCAAGGTCGAGGTCCGGGTCGACGACGGCGTCTGGGTCGACGCCGACCTCGGAGACGAAGTGACTGTCGATGCGTGGCGGCAGTGGATCCACCGCTGGGATGCGGAGCCCGGCGAGCACCGGATCTCGGTTCGGGCGACCGACCACGACGGTGAGACGCAAACCGCAGAGCGATCCGCTCCTGCTCCCGACGGCGCCACTGGCCATCACACGATCGTCGTCAGAGTCGCCCCGTAATACACCCCCCGAACCCGTTCTGTTGTACAAAGCGCGCGTGTGAGCGCGCGCTTCATACAACAGAACCGGTGCCGACGAGGTCTCCGACGACCGCGGTCGCGGCCATCGCCAGACCTCCACCGACCAGGACCCGCAGAGCCGCCCGGCCCCGGGGCGCGCCGCCGAGCCCTGCCCCGAGGGATCCCAGCAGCGCCAGCAGCGCCAGCGCGACCAGCGCCAGAACCCACTCCGCCGTTGACACCAACCCGACGACGACCGGGACTGCTGCGCCGACGCAGAACGAACCGGCCGACGCTGCCGCCGCCTGCAACGGTCGAGCGAGCCCAGCGGGTCTAAGGCCCAGTTCGTCGCGCAGGTGGGCCTCGAGGGCATTGTTCTGGTGCAACTGCGCCGCGACCTGTTCGGCCAGTGCGCGATCGAGGCCACGTCCGACGTAGATCTGGGTGAGCTCGAACAGCTCGGCATCTGGATAGTTGCGGAGCTCGTGTTCCTCAACGGCGCGGTCTGCATCCTCGGCGTCGCGCTGAGAGCTGACCGACACGTACTCCCCCGTCGCCATCGACAACGCTCCGGCGACCAGGCCCGCGAGGCCCGAGGTCACTACCGCCCTACTCGTCGCGCCCGTCGCCGCGACACCGATCATCAGCGACGCCGTTGACACGATGCCGTCGTCGGCCCCGAGCACGGCGGCGCGGAGCCATCCCGACCGGCCCGAGCGGTGCCGTTCGTACACATGACCGTGCTGGGCCGGCTGGGAGGACGTCATCGGGGTCAACCTACCCGCGTGCCCCCGAATCAGCGGATCTGCGAAGATCATGAACCGGAACACGGGATTGTGTTTCGCGCGCTCATGAGGTCAGATGCTCCGAGATGTTGTGTTGTTACCCCCTCCGCCGTCGGTCCCGATTGGCCGCTGTCGCCCTCCTGACTGTCGTCTCTGTCACCTCCGTCGTCTCCGGATGCTCTGCGAGCGCCGACTACGAGGCGGAGGCTCCCAAGCCTGATGCCCCCGTCGAGGTGCCGCGATGGGTCCGAGACGGAGTCCGAATTGCAAAGGCCACCAAGGCCGCGCAGGACGGTGACGAAGGCGATCCGAGCGCCAATCGTCCGACGATCTCGACCGCTCCGGCGAAAAAGGACGTGTTGCCGTCCCGCGATGTCGTCGTCGCAGCGCTCGGTGGTGTCGGCATGACTCCCACGCAGGCCAACTGCGTCTACGACGGAATCTCGGCGAGCCCGCAGACAGCGGCCGACGTCACGTCGCTCATCAACGCTCTCGCTTCGGGCGCCGTTGCATCCGGCGTGTCGGGCGCTCCCGGCGGTACCTTCGATGCCGCCAGCATTCCCGCGCTCGCCAACCTCACGCCGGAGAGCACCACACGTCTGCTGGTCACCGTCGCACCGTGCCTCGATCAGGCGACCATGCTCGGACTCCTCGCTGCGGGTCAGGGCCTCGGAGGTGCCGGTGGGGGTGGCGATGCCATCGCCGCGCTCCTCGGACAGGCCCAAGGCCTCGATCTCGCAAAACTCGCCGGGTTCGACACCAACGCCATCGCCGGTGCAGCGGCCGGAGCGCTCGGCCCGGCCCAGGTGCAACAGCTCCTCGCACTGCTCAACTCGGTCGGATCGGACCCGTTGTCGCTCGTCGGCGGTCTCGCCGGAATCGACATCACCGAGCTCGATCTCAGCAAGATCACCCAGGAGCAACTGCCGCTACTCGTCCTCGCGTTGTTGAAGGGCTTGTCGGGCGAGCAGCAGGGCCAGCTGATGAAGCTCGCTCAGGTGAACCTCGATCAGCTCAACATCAAGGTCGATCCCGATCAGTTGACACCCGAGGAGATCGGCGGTCTCCTGCTCATCCTGTCGCCACTTCTCGCTGGCGCGATCAAGCAGACCCCAGCGACGGTCCCTCCCGGTGGTGATCCACTCCAGATCTACATCCCACCCGGAGCCGACCTGTCGCACATGAATCCGCTCATCTTCCTGAACCGTGCCGATGTGATGGCCCAGTTCGCCAAACAGGGCATCGGCGGGGCGGTCGCCGGTTGCATCTTCGACGGCATGGCCAAGATGGAAGCCTCGACGATTGCCGCGTTCTTCTCCGAGGACAAGGCTCCCGCCGCCGCCGGCTCGGTGGTGCTGATCGCCATCAGCTGCATCGCCCAAGGCGGCTGAGCTCACTGCTGCTTCAGCGCCCGGGGCCGCGATCGGTGATTCAGCCGGCGTTCGCCGCCGTCGTGGCGCCGGAGCGTTCGACCGTCGTGGAATCGGTGCCGAGGTACCCGCTGATCACCCGATCGTTGTTGAGCACGTCCTCCGGCGTTCCGCTGGCGATCACCGCGCCGAGTTCGAGCGCGACCATCTCGTCGCACATCGACTTGAGAAGCGGCATGTCGTGCTCGATGACGACGAGGGCGGCCCCCGTTTCGTCTCGAACACGCATGAGCAACGGGGCCAGGGCCTCGGCGTCGCGTTGGGCGACACCGGCAGAGGGCTCGTCGAGCAGGAGCACCACCGGGTCCGCGGCGAGCAGACACGCAAGTTCGACGATTCGACGCATGCCGGTCGACAGCTCCGAAGTGAGCTTCCGGCGGTGTGCCGCGAGGTTCAGCATCTCGAGGATCTCGTCGACACGTGCGGCGGTGACGATCTCGCTCTCGAAGCTGGCCGGCTGGTGTAGAACGTCGGCGACCATCGACCGGCTGACGGCGTTGCGTTCGTAGGCCACGGCGACCGTCTCCGCGACCGTCAGTGACGGGAACAGGCGGGCCTCCTGGAACGAGCGCGCCATCCGGCCGCGAGCCCGCTCCCACGGGGCCCACTCCGTGACGTCATGGCCGCGCAGCACGAGGCGGCCACCGTCAAGCCGGTGGAAGCCCGAGATGCAGTCGAGCAGCGTCGTCTTACCTGCACCGTTCTGCCCGACCAGGCCGAGGATGGTGCCCGCACGAACCTTCAAATCGACGCCGTCGACAGCGGTCACGCCTCCGAAGCGCTTGATGACGCCGTGGCACTCAAGGACCGGAGTGTCGCCGAGCATCGAAGCGGCTGGGGTTCTGAGATCGATGGCTCCGGGCGAGTGGCCGTTGGAGCTGGAGACCTGGACGGGGACGGGCACAGCGGGTTCGACGGACTGGCCGTTCGCCGACGCGTCCGCCCCGTTGAGGAACACCGCCCGCAGGATGTCAGGACGGTCGAGCAGTTCGCGGGTGGGGCCCTCGAATCGCACCGCTCCCTTCTCCATGAACACCGCCCGCTCGGCGAGCGTCAACGCGATGTTCACCGACTGCTCGACGAGAACGATCGTCATGCCGTCTGCGTGGAGGCCACGAACGACCTTGAGCAGGCTGGCGACGACACTGGGCGACAAGCCGAGCGACAGCTCGTCGATCATCAGGACCTGCGGGCGCAACATAAGCGTCTGGGCGAGCGCCAGCTGCTGCTGCTCGCCACCCGACAGGTCGCCGGCCCTGCGGTCCATCAGCTTCTCGAGCACAGGGAACACGTCGAGCATCCGTTGCTGATCGACGGCGATTCGAGGGTGGTCGTCGCGGAACGTCCATGTCGCAAGGCGAAGGTGTTCGGCCACCGTCAACGTCGGGAAGATGCTCTTGCCGCCCGGCATGAGAGCGACCCCGTCGCGGACGATGCGGTCGGCGCGCCGTCCGTTGAGGGACACGTCTCCGGCGCGAACCGTCCCCTTGGCCGGCGTCAACCCGCAGATCGCCTTGAGCAGGGTCGACTTCCCGGCACCGTTGGTTCCCAGGAGCGCGACCATCTCACCGCGACGCACCTCGAGATCGACGTCGAAGAGCACCTGAAGCGATCCGTAGCTGACACAGACGTCTCTTGCCGAGATCGCCGGCGCCCCGGCGCCGTCGCCCGATTGCGTCAGCGATCCGACCACGGGCGCCGAGCCGTCGGTCACCGCTCGTTTGGGAGCCTCGCCCACAGGCGCATCCGCGATTCCTGCGCGCCTGACGAGTGGGGCTAGCGCCATGTCACGGAGGCGGGCGATGCCTTGCACGAGGCCACCGGGGATCAGGTACAGGACGGCGAGCAGCCCGACGCCGTTGATCACGAGCTTCCCGCTCTGCGGAAGCTCACCCGCAAGCGTCCGCATGCCGACCGATCCGAGGATGGCCCCGCCGAGCGAACCCAGTCCGCCGATCGTCGTGTTCGAGAACGATTCGATGCTGAGCGCCGGTTCGTAGGTCGACTTGCCGGCGCCGCCCAGCAACATGACGTGGAGACCGCCTGCAAGTCCCGCGATCGCACCGGCGAGAAGGAAACCCTGGAGCGATGCCCGTCGGGCATTGACCGACATCGCCTCGGCCGCCTTGCGGTTGTCGCGCGCCGCGAGCAGCAGCCGGCCGCTTCGGGATCGTCGAGCGCCCCGGGCGAAAAGGCAGGCGAGGGCGAGACCAAAGACGCACAGCCAGAACATGTAGCGCTCGTTGGTGAGGGGGAACCGATCCCAGACCGCTGGGCGGCTCACGACCTGCGGAACGATGCTCGGAAAGATGTCGGGGTTGAGGATGTAGCCGTTCAGCATCGCTGCGAACGCCAGCGTCACGACCGCGAGGAATGGGCCGCGGATCCGCAAGGCCGGGACCCCGAGGACCAGCGCGACGACCATCCCCGCTGCCACGGCTGCGGTCAGCGAGAGGAACATGTCGACGTTCCACTTCGACATGAGGTTGCCCGCCACGATCGCTCCGACGCCGACGATCGCGAACTGGCCGAGGGAGATCTGACCGTTCCATCCCGTCATCGCGACCAGGCTCACCCCGACGATGCCCCAGATCACCGAGATCGACAGCGAGTTGATGGCGCTTGGCCCGAGGGCGAACGGGATCCAGATCACGACACCGGCAACTGCCAGCACGCACGCCGCGGTCAGCACCCGGACCACTGGGAGCGCAGCGACCCGCTCGTCGAGCGGTTTGTACGTTGCCGAGTCCTGCCAGGTGCCGTCGGCGTCGTTCGCCCGTGATGAGCCAGCCCGCTGGAGCAGCAACGCTGCGAGGATGACGCCGAGGTTCACCACGTCGACGGTCTCGGGCGGCCAGTTCCATCGGATGACACCTTCGAGCGCACCCAGTCCCATCGCAGCGACAACGGCCTTGGGGAGCGACTCCATCTTCGCGATCAGTGCGGCGGTCAGGGCCGGGAGCAGGACCGTCGGGCCCAGCGCCGCGCTCGACACCGAACCCACAATCGGTGCCCTCAGCAGGAACGTGAGTGTCGCGAGGCCTCCGGCGATCGCCCACACCAGGGAGTGCAGCGTCGCCACGGGGATCCCCAGCAGAAGCGCCCGGTCGTTGTTCTCCGCCGATGCCCGGATTGCAATGCCTGCGCTGGTCCGCAGCAACATCCACGCCAGGGCGCCGGCTGCCAGCGGGACGGCGGCGACGATCAACACGTAGTCGCCGCTGAACCGGATCGAACTCAGACGGAACAGCTCGCCGCTCAGGGGTGTCTCGAAGGAGCCGAGGACGAAACTCGTCTCACCGAACAGCCACTTGGGGAGCAGGAGTTCGAGCCCGCCGAGGAGCTGGGCGATGCCGAGGCTGGCGACGGTCAGGACGAGCCGTGTCGCTTTCGAGAAGCGGCGGATTATCAGAACCTCGACAGCCGCACCCAACAGGACGCCACCGAGGATTCCGCACAGCAGTGCAACGGGATACGGCCATCCCGCGGTCAGGAACAGGTGGGCAGCGGTGAGACCGATCGCTCCGCCGAGCGCCATCTGTGCGAAGTTGATGAACCGATTCGCCCGCCAGATGAGGATGAGCCCGAGCGATGTGAGCGCGGTTGCCGACCCGAGAACCAGCCCCTGAAGCACCGCGCCGGGAGGTGCGCCCCGGGGAGCGGCCAACGCGAGAACGAGCCAGGTCAGGCCGGCGAGAGCACTGGCGGCAGCCCAACGGACCGGCGCAGCGACGTCGGCCGACCAGAAGTCGACCGGCAATCGGCGCGACGTGTCGGAGTTCATCGCAACCCCGTGATCTGACCGCTCCCCGCCGACCAGCCGCCGATCGGGTACCTCTTGGTGCCTTCGGTTTCGACGTAGGCACCCTTCTTGTTGGTCTGAACCGACGTCCGGTTGGGGTCCCAGTAGATCTCGCGGCTGTCCTGGGCTGTCGTGTAGTCGTTGGGACCGAACTTCCAGGTTCCGAGCGGTCCGGACGACGTCGGGTACTTCCGCATGCCATCGGCGAACGTGTCGGGGTTGAGGTTCGGGCCGGCCATCTGGATCCCGATCGCCAGGATCTGCAGCTGTGCGTAGATGAGGTCGACGCCGATCGACGGCTCGTCCTTCCGGACGGCCCGGTACGCCTGATAGCCGACGCCGCGGCCTTGGGGCTGCGTCGCCCCTGCGTAGCTCGGCCCGATCGAGCGCTTCCACTGTTCGGCCGCGAAGAGTTGACCGACGATGTCCTGGTCGGTGAGGGCGACACCGGTATTGAGCCACTCGGGGTAGTACTGCTGCTCGGATGCCTTGGCGGTGAGAACCGCGAGGAGCAGCGGGTCGCAGAAGCACGCGACGGTCGTGATGCCTGCCTGCTGCAACTTCGGGATCAGCGTCGCCGACTGGGTGGTCATGGACGTGAGGTCGGGCACGTAGCTCTCGACGAGCCCGGGCTCGACCCCGCCGTTGCGCAGGGTGTTGAGGCCGTCCCGGAGCAGTCCTTGTACCACGACGAGTTCGGCGTGATGATGCCGAGCTTTCGGGGAAGGTCGGTGAGCGCTCCCCCGGCGTTCACCGCCGGCTTGTTGGCGAACCGGCTGAGGTAGTAGCTGGTGGAGTTCTCTGCGATGGAGGAGCAGTCGATGAACTGGCTCCACACATAGGGCTCGCGGGCCTTCATCCAGTCGCGTGACAGGTACGGGGCGCCGATGGCGATGACCTTGCGCGATGCCAGCGCGTCGATGTACGGCGGCGTGATGGCGGAGATGTCAGCGAAGGCCTTGATCTCCTCACCGACCTTCAACGCGTCGTTCTGGGCCCCCTCGACTCCTCCGCCGAGAACCTCCTTCAGCACGTCGCCGCGGCCGTTGTAGATCTCGAGCTTCAGCTTGCGACCGTAGAACTGATACGTCCGGTTGAAGAACTCGACGAGCCCGTCGAGCGTTCGGCGGATGTCGGACTCGTCCTCGGCGGGGAGGTCCGCACCTGCTGCCTCCGAGATCGCGTCGACCATGCCCGAGTTGAACGCCTCGATACGCACGGCGACGGTGATGGTGTCGCCGCTGACGCCCTTGGCGGTCGCGCCGCCGTTGGCGCCGGAGAACTTGATGCACGGTGGTGAGTACGGGTCGCTGGCTACCTGATGCGCTCCACACCCGGCGAGCGTCGGTGCGCCGGTTGCGTTGGCCGGGACGGAGGCCCCCGGTTGCTGGGCACCGGTGCCCGACTTGTTCGCGCCGGTCTTCGAGTTGGTACCAGAGCCACTGGATCCGCCGGTGGCGTCGGTCGTCGCAGGGTCGGTGGCGACGGTGGTGTCGGCGGTGGCGACGGTCGTCTCCGACATCACCTCGGCGTCGGTCGCCTCGGCACCGGTCCGCGATGTGCCGCTGGAGGAGGCGTTCGCCGAGGTCGTCTCTGTGCGGACTTCCTGTTTGACCGACGGGACGAACAGCGCCATCGCGGTGAACAGTGCGGCGAAACCCAACAGGGGCCCGTAGCCCCGCAGGAGTCGCTCGGGAATCTTGGGCGTTGCCATCAGTCAGCCATCTCCCTCTTGGTGCGCTTCATGACGAACCGGTCGGCGGCGGCGAGCACCAGCAGCACGATCAAACCGGCAAAGCCGACAGCAGCGGCGGCGCCGCCCTTGGTGCCCGGCTCGAAACGGCGCGACACCAGCGTCGCGTCCGGAAGCGCGAACGTCTGCTCGTCTGAGCTCCCTGCGTCCGCGTCGCCGGAAGGCTCGGTGTCGGGAGGCACGGTATCGGGCGTGCTCGGCAGGGTGTCAGGCGCCATTGTCGTCGCGTCGGCGAAGGACGTGGAGCCGGAGCCGGAACCGGCCGACGACCCGACTGGCGAGAGCGACGTCCCGAACACCACCGGCGGAGCGGTCACGGCAGGCACTTCCAGAGCGGGGACGTCGAGTGCCCCGAGCTCCAGCGCCGGCGGCTCTGGAAAGTCGGTCGCTGCGGTGAACGCCGTCACGCCGCCCACCCCGAGCGTCAACGCGCCGCTGCCGCTGAGGATCCCGAGGCCGAGATCCACGATCTGCAGGATTGCCTCGTTGTTGCAGTCCTCAGCGATCAGGTTCGCGGTGTTCTCGTCCTTCAACGGCTTCAGACGCTCGAGGAGGGGTTTGATGAAGTCGAGGCCGATCGGAGGATTGGTCAATCCGAGCGTGAGCGGGGTCATCGTCACCCGCCCCGCTTCGGTGATGAGCCTCGGATACTGAACGGTGACCCCGAGCCAGCCGAGGAGGTTTGCGACGCCGCCGGCGAAGTCGTTGAACTCGCCTGGAAAGCTGTCTGCGGGGCGATCGAGGCCAAGGATCGAGGCGCTGGAAAAGGTGAAGCGGCCCTCGGCGGTCTCGGTCGCGCCGGAGCGGGCCACCGCTTCCCAACGCGGGTTGTTGATGACGATCAGGTCGCCGAACACCCGGAGGCGCGTGCCGGTCGTAACGGCGATCGCCTCGCGAACCCCGCCCACCAGCTTGGTCGACACCTGGGTCGCCCCGCCGTCGAGGGCGAGCACGCCGAAGTCCTGGCTCGTAGTGGTGGTGGCGGCCTCACTCGTCTGCGGGGCCGCGTTCGCGTTGGCGATCTGGCTGCCGAGGACGCCGCCGGGGGTTCCGGGAAGGCCATCCCGGCCGTTCTCACCCGGTGAGCGCACCTCGACCGGCGTCGCCATCGGTTGGTTCTTCCGGGAATCGTTGGTGGTCTTGGGTGGGAGTTGATCGGCGGGGATGACCGGCTCTCGCCCTTCGCACGCTGATGCCGGGCCGAGGAAGATCTCGAGGAGACCCAACGACAGCGCGGAACCTTCCGCGGAGGAAGTGCGGTTCTGGTAGCGCGCCAGCGACTTGCCCAGGATCACGTCGATGGGCTTGCCGCCGCCTGGGCTGAGCCCGACCGTGACGGTGGTTGCCTGTGCCGTTGCCTCGCCGGGGATGAAACCAGGTGGCTCTGCGGCGTCCTGCGCTCCGGCTGGCGCGACGACCAACGCGGAGCCGACCAGAACGATGACCCCGAGCGTGGCTGCGGACCGGGTCATCCGCTGGCGACCTCGCCTGCCACCCCTCGCCCGCTCAGGGGGTCCCCCACTCCTGCGCACGCTCACCCCCCGGTGCTCGACGACAACTGATCTTCTGTGACGGCTTCCGCCGCCCCCCCAGATCAGACGTCTACCTGATCTGGACGTGATTGCTGACCGTAGCCGACGAATGGGGGGTGAGGGAGCACGGAAGGCCGCTTGTGCGGCACGACGTTCCCGACCGGCTACCGGCGCACGGCCTTTCCGCGTCGGAGGACGCGTGCGGCGACCGACGAGCACGTCTCCATCATGAGGATGATGTCGAGCAGGATGTTCCAGTTCTCGACGTAGAAGAGGTCGAGGCGCCGGTAGGCCGAGAACGACGGGTTGTCGCGAGCCTCGACCTGCCACAGGCCCGTGACTCCGGGCGGGACGCTGAAGCGGCCCATCAGCTCGTCGTCGAACTTCGCGACCTCTTCGGGGAGCGCCGGACGAGGGCCGACGATGCTCATCGTGCCGTTCAGCACGTTGAAGAGCTGTGGCAGCTCATCGAGGCTCGTCGCCTCGAGGATCCGACCAACCTTGGTGCGGCGAGGGTCGTTGTCGAGTTTGAAGAGGACGTTGTCGCGGCCGTTACCGAGGGTCTCGAGGACCTCGTTGAGCCTCGCCTCCGCGTCGGGAACCATCGTGCGGAGCTTGTACACGGTGAACGTGTTGCAGTTGCGCCCGACGCGGCGCTGGGTGAAGAGCACCGGACCGCCGTCGTTGATCTTGATGGCGATCGCAGCGGCGATCAGGACGGGGGACGTGATGAGCAACGTGATGCTGGCGATCACGATGTCGAGCGCCCGCTTCAGTCGCATCTGCCCGCTCGAGAGTCGGGTGCGCTCGAGGTAGAAGAGTGGTTCGTGTGCGAGGGGCAACGGTCGCAGGCGACGGTGGTCGATCCCCTGGAGGCCACTCGAGAGGTGGACGTGCACCTCGTGACGAAGGAGTTCCCGGCTCAGCCCGTTGAGCTCGGTGGCGTCCAGCGCGCTCGCCGCGATGAGGACACCATCGGCGTTGAGGTCGACGACGGCCTCGAGGGTGGACGACGGGTCACCGAGAAAGGGAACGCTCCAGCCGTGGGCGGCGAACTGCTCGCGGTCGCCGGTGACACCGGTGACGCGGTAGCCCAACTCGGGGTGGGTGTCGAGGAGTTGCTTCAGCCCCGCAGCCTCGGAGTTGGTCCCGACGAGCAGGATCTCGCGGGCGAAGTGGCCGAGCGCGCGTTGAGCCCGGAGCCAGGAGCTGAAGATCGCCCGGAAGGCGCTCAGGAGCGCCAGGCTGAGAGCGGCCCCGATCACGATGCGGGACAGTGAGAACGGCACGTTGTAGACGTCGCCGAGCACTCCCGCCAACGCTCCGGCGAACAGAGTCGCGCGCCACAGGCCCGACAGCTCAGCCGCCCGGCGGGACGCCACGCGGGCTTGGTAGAGACGCTGCGCTGCGATCATGACCAACTGCGCCGACACGGCGATCGCCGCGAGCGTCAGCGTGGTG
>JAIBBP010000164.1 GCA_019694615.1 Microthrixaceae bacterium
CACAGCGCTTCGGACTGGGCGGACGTCATCACTTGGCGAGGGTCGTCGTTGAAGAGCCATGCGACGATGCCGAAGCCGCGCATCGAGATGGCGACGGTGCCCTCTCCCGTGAGGATGTTCGAAGCGGTCTGGACGAACGTCTCGCCATCGAGCGCGTCCAGCAGTTCGCGGGGTTGGCCGGTGGCGTGCGCGTACTTCCAAAGGCTGAACGCTTCGACCTCGCCGCCGATGCAACGGAAGAAGTACTCCTCTCCGCTCTGGGAGATGATCCCCATGAGCGGCATGTCGTAGCGGTCGTAGGTTTGTAGAAGGACGCTGCCGCTAGCCGGCTTCCAGGGGAGTGCGCCCCGGTCGAGGTGGATCTGGGGATCGTTCATGAGACGGTTCCGTTGAAGCATTCGTCGAAAGCGTCGCACACCTGGTCGTCCCAGTCTTCCTCATCGTCCGTGAGCGGACGCGGTTGAGCTCTCGCCATCGGGCGAGGGTATCGAGGAGGACTGACAACGCCGGCAGGAGAGCTGGGCTGGCAGTCTCGGGTGGGCCGGTTGCGGGTTCATGTGGTGGTGGGTGGTGCTGGGCCGCAGCGTTGGGTGCCGTGGCGTTGGCACCAGCGGCGGTTGCCGTTGGGTGTGGTGATCCAGGCCCAGCCGTCGTCGCCGAGGTGGATGTTCCAGCCGTTGCGGTGGACGACGCCGTGGTGGTGGCGGCAGAGGAACACCATGTGGGCGACATCGGTGGTGCCGAGGTCTCGGGTCCAGTGTGCGACGTGGTGGGCGTCGCAGTGGCGGGGTTGGGCGCCGCAGCCGGGGAACACGCAGCCGCCGTCGCGGCGGGCGAGGGCGCGCCGCTGTTCGCGGTTGGCGGTGCGGATCTCGCGGCCCATGTCGAGGGGGACACCGAGGCTGTTGAGGACGATCGTGTAGATCGACATGTCGCAGGTGAGGCCGTCGATGCCGGTGCGCTTGAGGCCGTCGGTGTCGTAGACGTCGTCGGGGGTGTCGAGGTTGATGACGAGCGTTGCTTCGACCCGGCCGTGGTCGGTGGTGGCGATGCCCGCGGCGCGGCGGCAGATCTCGGCGAGGGCGAGGGCACGGAGCGTCCGTTGGGATGGCATCGGGGTGGCGTCGCCACAGGCGTCACGGTCCTGCGCGTGCTGGCGGTAGAGCTCGTCGGCGACGGCGGTGATGACCTGTTCGACGGTGAGGGCGGTATCGCCGACGAGGGTGCCGCTGATTCTGGTGCCCTCGGGGTCGGGTGTGAGGGTGAGGTGGTTGTTGAAGACGTCGGTGTTGGGGTCGTAGCCGCCGTCCTGGTCGAGGAGGGCGGCGACGGTTTGGACGTGGCGGCGCCAGCGGTCGAAGGTCATGGTGGCGGACATGTCGATCAGTTCGGGTTCGAGTTGGGCGAACTGGTCGGCGATGCGGTCGTTGACGGCACCGGCGAGGACCCGGGCCCGGTCGAAGCAGAGCCGGCCCGAGCGGACTGCGGTGTCGGTGGCGGGAAGGACGGTGCGGCAGGCGACGGCGACGTCGAGGCGGGATCGGGCGGTGGCGGGGGAGACGCCGCAGGTGCGGGCGAGCCAGTTGGCGGTGCGGAACCCGTCGACGTGATCGGTGGTGCCGCGGGCGTCGACTTCGGCGAGGAGGAATCCTTCGGCGGCGTCGAGGTAGCGGCGGACGCGTTCGATGCCGCGGATGGTGGCGAGCACGTCGTGGTCGGACAGGTCGCGTTCGTTCATGGCGGCGAGAGCCGTTGCCCGTGACGTGAGTTCGTCGAGATCGATGGCCACGAACATATGTTCGATGATAGCGACAGCCTCTGACAATGAGCCGGGCGCTTCCGGCCCGCGTCCTATCCGGACTGTCAGGGGTTGCCCTCACTGTGTTGTCGACGTGGAAAGGACTGAGGTGAGCGGGCACAGCGAGACGGGCACAACCGAAGACATCGTGCGGAGCGTTGCCGCCGCGATCGTTGACGGCGTCGTTTCGCCCGGGCGCGTCGGCGATGTGTTGTTCGCTGCCGGATCGACCTTGCCCGACCATCCCGGCCTCGCGGTCTGGTTGGTGGCGAACGGCATCGTCATCGGGCCTCCCGAGTCCGCGTCGGCACCGGCCCCTACGCCGGCGTCCGATCCGCCTCCCACGGACTTCTTCGAGTTGGCGGAGCGTGCTGCTCGAACGCTCGTCGAGCTCCGTCGCGAGCTGTCGTTCGTCCCGTCGGACCTTCGCTGGGACGACGCGACCCGGCTGACCGAGTTCGATCGTGGCCGCCGGCCCACCGGCGGGTTCGAGGAGTTCCTTCGCCGCTCGAAGCACCCGTTGCTCAGCGCCGAGGATGAGGTTCGACTCGGACAGAGGGTCGCGGCGGGGGACCGCTGTGCTGCCGACGTCTTCGCCCTGCACAACATCAGGCTCGCCACGACCATCGCCCGGCGCTACTCATATCGTTGTGGCCCAGCGGTCGAGCTCGAAGATCTCGTGCAGGAGGGCTACCTCGGCCTCGTTCGCGCCGTCGACGGCTGGGACCCGACCCGGGGGTTCAAGTTCGCCACCTACGCGTCCTGGTGGATCCGCCAGCGGATCTGCCGATCGCTCGACGACACAGGCCGCGTCATTCGCCTTCCGGTGCACCTTGCCGCCGACGTTCGCAGGGTCAACGCCGTCGAGTCGGCACTGGTGTGCGAGGGCCACGACATCACGGTCGACGAGCTCTCGATCCGGACCGGCCTCGACGGCGAGAAGGTGGACCGGGCCCGGTCGGTGGCTGACGACGCGGTGAGTCTCGACGCGCTGCTCGCATCGGGCGAGGTGTCCACCGACGACTTCGTGGCCGACCTCGGCGAGGGTGCCGACGCGGTCGTTGCCGGCCGCGAGGAGGCCGACATGTTGCTGGCGTTGATGGCGAGGATGAACCCGCGTGAGCGCGACATCCTGCTCCGCCGCTTCGGGTTCGTAACCGGCGTGCCCCAGACCCTAGAGGAGGTGGGCAAGGAGTACGGCGTGACCCGGGAGCGGATTCGTCAGATCGAGAAGAAGGCAATCGCGAAGCTGCGCCGTGCCGCGGGAGTGTCGGTCGTCGACCTCACCGACGACAGCGCCCCTTCGCCCGCCACCGATCGAATGTCATACGTTTCGTGATACCTTGAAGCCATGGCGCACGCGATCTCGATCCGGCTCGACGACGAAGCAGACCGAGCTCTGCGCACCCTCGAAGCCGCTGGAATGACGCGGTCCGAAGCAGTCCGCTCGTCGCTGATCGCTTCGGCGGACCGACTTCGGCGGAGATCGGAACTGGCAGCGGAGGTGGCGGCGCTCGAAGCGGACCCCGACGACCGGCGAGAGATGCAGCTCGTCGCTGACCTCATGGAGTCCGTGCGTGCGCCGAGGTGATGTTCATCGGTTCAGGATTCCAAAGGGCACAGGCCACGAGCAGAAGGGTGCACGATTCGGAGTCGTCGTTCAGGCCGACGAGTTCCTTCCCCGCTCGGTGGTCCTCGTAGCGCCGACGTCGCGTAGTGCTCGGGCGGCGTCGTTTCGCCCGGAGGCGCAGGTGCGAGGCGAGAGCACGCGGGTTCTCGTCGAGCACGTCGGTGCGGTCGACGTCGGGCGAATCGGAGCCAGCGTCGGTCGTCTGACCTCCGCCGAACTGTGGGCGATAGACGAAGCCCTGATGACGGTGCTCGGCCTGCGCTGAACGTCGGAACGCCCGCAGTGGGCGAACTTCAGGCTCAGCGGTGAGCATGGACCCCTGTGAGCCCGAAGTTCGCCGGCCACCCAGCGCCGGCTACCCAAAAAGCCCGCTACTCGAACAGACCGCGGATGTCGTCGGCGGACAGCGCACCGGAGAGGGCGCCGTCGGCGTCCATCACGTCGCTGAAGAGAGCGGCCTTGCGCTCCTTGAGCTCCATGACCTTCTCCTCGATGGTGCCGGTCGACACGTAGCGGTACACCATCACCGGGTTCTCCTGGCCCATCCGGTGCGCACGATCGACGGCCTGCATCTCCACCGCCGGGTTCCACCACGGGTCGAGCACGAAGCAGTAGTCGGCCTCGGTGAGGTTCAACCCGAACCCTCCCGCCTTGAGGCTGATGACGAACACGGGCGCAGCGCCGTCCTTGAACCGGCTGATCGCTTCGTCGCGCTTGCGGGTGCGGCCGTCGAGGTAGGCGTAGCCGATGCCGGCCTCGTCGAGGCGGGTCTTGAGTCGTGCGAGATAGCGGGTGAACTGGCTGAACACCAGCGCCCGGTGGCCTTCGGCTACGACCTGTTCGAGGTCGTCGACGAGTCGGTCGAGCTTCGCCGAGCCGACGGTCGCGTGGGCATCGTCGACGAGTCCCGGGTCGAGGCTGAGCTGGCGGAGCATCGTCAGCGACTTGAAGATCTCGAACCGGTTGCGCTGCACGTCGCCGACGAGGCCGAGGACCTTCTGGCGTTCCCGTTGCAGCTGGGTCTGGTAGATCCGCGCGTGCTTCGGGCTCATGGCAACGTCAACGACCAACTCGGTCTTCGGCGGCAGCTCGGCGAGCACCTCGTCCTTGGTGCGCCGGCGCATGAGCGGCGCGATGCGACGGCGCAACGTGGCCAACAACTCGGGGGACCGCCCACTCTCGATCGGCGTCCGGTACACCTCGGAGAACCGCTTGGGATCGGGGTACAGGCCCGGCGCGGTGATGGACAGCAGCGCCCACAGATCCATCAGGCTGTTCTCCAGCGGGGTGCCGGTGACCGCGATCTTCGTCGCTGCGTCGAGGCGTCGGGCGCACTGGTAGGTCTTACCGCGATGGTTCTTGGCGAACTGCGCCTCGTCGAGGACCATCACGTCCCAGCCGAGCGTCTGGTAGTCGTCGAACTCCAAGCGCAACAGCGCGTAGGACGTGACGACGAGCTGCGCCGAGCCGACCGCCTCGGCGAGCTCGACGCCGCGGCGCTTTGCCGTCTCGGTGATCGTCTGCACTTCGATCGTCGGGGCGAAGTGCCCGGCCTCTCGGTGCCAGTTCTCGACGACGCTGGTGGGCGCGACGACGAGGAACCGAGCGTCGGGTTTGGTCTCCAGGACGTGCAGCATGAGCGCGAGCACCTGGACGGTCTTACCGAGGCCCATGTCGTCGGCGAGTACGCCGCCGAGGCCGTGTTCGACGAGGAACGCGAGCCAGTCGAGCCCGTCGCGCTGGTAGTCGCGCAGCTTCGCCTGCAACTCCGCCGGGGGTTCGACGCGGCTTGGAGCCGTGAGCGATCCGACCTGCGCCACACTCGCCTGCCACCGCTCTGACTGGCTTTCGACCACGCCAAGCTTCGACAGCTCGTCCCACCAGCTCGACTGGAACCGGTTGATGCGCAGGCCGTCCTCGACCTGGCGATCGGCCAGCCCCGAGGCCTCGTCGATCAGTTCCCGCAGTCGGTTGAACTCGGGTCGATCGAGGCGCAGCCAGGTGCCCGACGGCAGGAACATAACCTCGTCGCCACGGGTCAGCGCGGCGAACAGTGCCGCGAACTCGACGTCCTCGCCGTCGACGGTGACGTGCACCGAGAGGTCGAACCAGTCGGTGGGCCGACCATCGTTCGTCGGCTCGGGATCGGTGACCCCGAGTGCGATGAGCGGGTCGCCGGTCGCCTCCCGCAGGTCGGGCTGATCGGTGTCGATCTCGACGATGACCTGCCCGCGCTCGACGAGCCACGGGACGACCTCGGTCATCAGCGTGATCGTGTCCTGCCCGTCGACGAACACCGATTGGGGCGCTCCGGTCGGCGCTACAAGGTCGGCGAGAAGGTCGGTCGGGAGCTCGAGCTTGCCGAGTGCGTCGAGTTCCGCCTCCCGGTCGCGCCCGGCCCGGACCGGCTGGGTGAGCAGGTGGGTCGTGATTCGCTCGCCACGCC
>JAIBBP010000039.1 GCA_019694615.1 Microthrixaceae bacterium
TGGTGGGTTTCGCCCAGCTCTCGAAATGCTTGAGCACGTGACGGACCTGGAGGCGAACGTGGCCGACCTCGGTGCCGAACGCTTCGATCGCCGGGCGGCCGAGGTCGGCAACGACAGCGTCGACCAGGTCGCTCTCGCGCTCGCCGAGCAACCGGAGCAGCCCTTCGAGTTGGCGGCGCCGCCACTGCATGGGGCGCGTGCGTCCCGAGTCGAACGTGGCGCGCACTCCGTCCACGAGTTCGGTGAAGCTCGGCGCCTCGGTCGTCGCAGTCGTTGGAGCAGCAGTGTCGGTCATGCCGCAAGGCTACCTTCCTCCTTTCCCCCGGGGGGAAGGGACACGGGTAGCGTTCGGGCGGTGGCTGATCGGGAAGCGGTGATCGAGGCCCTCGCGGTGCTGGGCCTCGACGCCTCCACCACCGACCCAACGGTCGTGCGCGCCGCGTACCTGAACGCCGTACGTCGTTCCCACCCCGACCGCAACCGCGCGAGCGACGCCAACCGCCGGACCGCGTCGTTCACAGCGGCGTACCGGATCGCCATCGACGGCCTCGCAGACCTCGGCGACGAGGAACCGCCCGCCGACGCCGCACCGGAACCTCCCCCGCCGCCCGCCATCGTCGATCTGGATCTCTCGGCACTCGTACGGATCATCGCTGACGACACGATCGAGGTCGCCGCTCCCCCCGACATCACGTTCGCCTGGTTGGTACAGGCCGGCCACGTCGCCGGTGACGTCACGTTCCTCGATCGTCCTGCCGCGATGCTGCAGATCCTGGTGGCGTTCGTCGGCGAGCCCTGGTGCCAGATGATCTTCGACCTACAGGGCCGGGCGGCTCGGGGAACCACCGAGATCTTCTGCACGATCGAGTCGATCGAGGACCGTCCCGGCCCACCCATCGACGCGGCAACCCGCTTCGTCGCGGACCAGCTCGCCGAGGTGATCGATGCCTCGATCGACGCCTGAGCACAGCGATCGATGCACCCGTCGTTCAGGCCCGATCGGTTTCCCGAGCCTGACGCGCCAACCGCAACGCGACCACCGCAACAGCGAACGCACCGAGCACCGCGACGATGTCGGGTGCCGACGGAGCCTCACGCACTGCCGCCAGCGCCACGGCCGCGGCGACCATCAGCAGGCCGTTGCGGACGAGATCCACCACCGACACCGGCCGGGTCGACGACGCTCCGAAACAGGCACACGGCACGATGGCACCGGATCGCACCACCCTGATCAGGATGACGGTGAACCCGACCAGCAACGCCAACGACACCGCAGCGCCCACCCACGGCACCGCCACCAGCAGCACTGCTGTCCCGAACTCGACGAACGGCAGCACCTTCGCCGCCGTCTCGGGCGACCTGATCCCCATCTGCTCGAACTCGGTCGCTACCCGCGACGGATCACGGAGCTTGCCGCTGCCGGCGTTCCAGAACACCACGGCGAGCAGCACGGCGGTGACGTAGCCGACGCCGCCGAGCGTCACGCCGAGTGGCTCCTCATCGGTGACCGCGCTCGATCTCCCACGCCCGAATTCGCTCGCCCATGGGGGTCGAGGGGTCGCGGTCGACGAAGGGCCAGATCTCCTCGGCCAGGCGACGCCAGTTGTTCTCGGCGCGCAGCTCGCCGAACAGGGCGTACAGGCCGAGGTTGATGCGCTGGATGATGACCATCGACGACGGCAACGTAACGCTCTTCATCATCTCGGCGTGGGGACCGCTCAGGTCGAAGTAGCGACGGAGGCTGTCCGACGCGTACTCCGAGGTGATCTCGGTCACCTCGTCGTTCATCACCTGCTCGAAGAAGTGCGAGAAGTAGTCGAACACCGCGGCGTCGGACAGGTGGTCGCCGCCGGTCAGGACTCCCTGTTGGGTCCACTCAGCCCGGACCTCGGCGGGGTCGCCGTGCAGCACCATCGCCACGATGAGCCGTTCGAACGACTTGATCTCCTCAGGAGTGAAGGTCTTGCACAGGCCGTAGTCCAGGAACACGACCTTTCCACCCGGGTTGAACAGGTAGTTACCGGGGTGGGGGTCGCCGTTGAACACACCCAGCCGGTAGATGCCGCCAAACGCGAAGCGGTAAAGCGACTCGGCGGCGAGGTTGCGCTCGGCCTGACTCCAACCGAGAAGATCGGCCCACCTGGCGCCCGTCGCCAACTCCGTGCACAACACCCGTTCGGTGGAGTGCTCGTCGACCACGTCGGGGACCGAGATCGTGGGGTGCCCCCGGTAGTACTCGACGAAGCGACGCTGGTTGGCGGCCTCGATCCGATAGTCGAGCTCCTCGACGAGCCGATCGCGGAGCTCGTTCACGATGGGCGCGGGATCGAGGCCGCTGAACAACATCCCCATCGCCCCGAACAGCAGGTCGCTATTGTCGAGATCGGCCCGGATCGCCTCATCGACGCCGGGGTACTGCACTTTGACGGCGACGGCCCGACCGTCCCTGGTGACCGCCCGGTGGACCTGCCCGATGGACGCTGCGGCCATCGGTTCACGCTCGAAGGACTCGAACACCTCGTCGGGGTGGGCCCCCAACTCCGATTCGATGACACCCGCCACGAGCTCGAAGCTCATCGGCGGCGCGTCCTGCTGCATCTGGGCGAGCGCTTCACGGACTGGCTCGGGCAGGCCGCCGTCGAGGTAGCTGGCCATCTGGCCGAGCTTCATGACGGCGCCCTTCATGTTGCCGAGCACCTCGGCGACCTGTTCGGCCGTCTGAAGCTCGAATCGGGCCTGGAGTTCGGCCTTCTTCTCCTCTGACGCGAACGCTGCGGTCGCCTGCATGCGGGCGTAGTTGGCACCGGCGGACGTGGTCAGCTTGACCAGCTCGGTCGTTCGCTCGGCGCGACCGCTCCGAAGGCGCTCGGTAGCGCGGCGACGGGTGACCAGCGCGATTGCGACGGCCGATGCGGTCGCGGCGGACAGCGCCGCCACGACCGCCGATCGACCTCTCAAGGTCTAGGACTCCTCGATGGTGATCGAGTTGATCACCACGTCGGTGTCGGGTCGGTCCTGGCGGTTGGTGGGCGTCTTCTGGATGGCGTCGAGCACGTCGAGCCCTGCGATGAGCTTGCCGAACAGCGAGTACTGCGGGGGCAGACCGACGCCCGATGGACCCGACACGATGAAGAACTGGCTGCCGTTGGTGTTGGGCCCGGCGTTGGCCATGGCGAGGGAGCCGATCTCGTACTGGCGGGGCTGGGGCAGCTCGTCCTCGAAGCGGTAGCCGGGGCCCCCGCGGCCGGAACCTTCAGGACAGCCGCCCTGGATCATGAACCCGTTGATGACCCGGTGGAAGACCAGCCCGTCGTAGTAGTGGTACCGGGCCAGGTTCACGAAGTTGTTGACCGTCTTCGGCGCCTTGGACGGGTGCAGGAACGCCACCATGTCACCGGCGGAGGTCGAGATGGTCGCCTGGTAGCTCTTCTCGGGGTCGATGGTCATCGGCATCGGGCCGGAGAACTTGGTCTGGCGCTCCGAGGAGCCGTCGGCGGCGGGAGCGGGGGTGGAACTCATCTCGAGTCCTTTCGGTTCGCGGAAATGCGGGGACGAACCTAGTCCTTCGGGACTGCCGACCGACGGAGATCCATGTGGAGTAGCGGAGACGTCTGTGCAGTCAGTCGAACTGTGTGCAGAAACGGCCATGGAAGGGCACATCCTGCACATAGTTCTGTGGAAGCAGGGCCCATGAGACCCTTCGGCCCACTGGCGTCAGTCAGGCACCGCAAGCGGGAAGTGACAGGCCACCGCGTGGGGGGCGCCCGCCAACGTCGGCACCTCGACGGCGCAACGTTCGTGGCCGTCGACCGCGCCCGGGCCAGCCGGACAACGCAGGTGGAAACTGCATCCCGGCGGCCGCTCGGACGCATCCGACGGATCACCACGGAGCACGATGCGTTCGGTCCGCCGGCCTGCCAACCGCGGTACGGCGTCGAGCAGGGCCGCGGTGTAGTGGTGGCGGGGCGCTGCGAACATCTCGGTCGCCGGACCCGCCTCCTTGATCGAACCGAGCTCCATGACCGCAACCCGATCGCAGAGGTAGCGAATGACCGCGAGGTCGTGGGAGATCGCAAGGTAGGTGAGCCCGAGCTCACGTTGGAGTTCGCGCAGGAGGTTCAGCACGGTCGCCTGCACCGAGACGTCGAGCGACGCCGTGGGTTCGTCGAGCAGCAGCAGCTTGGGTTGCGGTGCCAGTGCCCGGGCGATGGCAACCCGCTGGCGTTGACCGCCGGAGAGCTCGAAGGGGAACCGGTCGACGAATCGGGCCGGGAGCCCGACGAGGTCGAGCAGACGGGCAACCTCACTCTCGAGCCCGGCACCCGACAGTCGCCGGCGGACCGTCACCGCTTCGGCAACGGCGTCACCGACCGTCATCCGGGGGTGAAGCGACGCGTTCGGGTCCTGGAAGACCATTTGGACGGTGGCCCGGACGTGCGCGAGCGCTGCGCCCTTGGCGTTGGTGACGTCGCTGCCGGCCACCGTGACGGAGCCGTTTCGAACCGACGTGAGCCCGACGATGGCACGGGCAACCGTCGACTTGCCCGAACCCGACTCCCCGACCAGGCCGAGCGCGGCGCCTTCGGCGATGTCGATGCTGACCCGGTCCACGACATCGACGTGGCTGCCGCTGTAACGGATCGACACGTCGTCGAGGCGCAACATCACGACACCTCCCAACAGGCGACTCCGTCGACGAGCTCAGGCCGTTCGGCACGGCAACGATCGGTCACCAACGGACAGCGGTCGGCGAACGCGCACCCGACCGGCAGGTTCGCGGGATCGGGCGGCGAGCCGCCGATCGCCGGCAACGGCTGGGAGAGGTCGGCGTCGAGCGTCGGCACCGACCCGATCAGCGCACGCGTGTAGGGGTGACGAGCACCGATCGCGAGATCCGACGCCGCCAACTCCTCGACGATCCGTCCGGCGTACATGACGACCACGCGATGGCAAACCTCAGCCACCAGCGCGATGTTGTGGCTCACCAACAGAACCGCGGTCCCCTCCTCCTCGTTGAGCTCACGGAGCAGCGCCATGACATCGGCCTGCACGGTCACATCGAGAGCAGTCGTCGGTTCGTCGGCAACGATCAACGCCGGGGTCACCATCAGTCCCATGGCGATCATCACCCGCTGACGCATGCCCCCGGAGAACTCGTGGGGGTAGTCGTCGACCCGACGTTCCGGCGCGGCGATCCGCACCCGCCGCAGCCGGTCGACCGCATCGCCGTGGGCTTCGGAACGGCTCCGCCGACCCCAAAAGCGCGAGGTGTCCGAGAGCTGCGTACCGACGCGGCGGGCGGGGTTGAGTGAACTCATCGGGTCCTGGAAGACCACGCCCAGCTTGCCGCCCAGTGCAACGGCTCGGCCCTTGTGATCGGCGCCCAGCAGGTCCGTCCCGTCGAAGGCCCAGGTCGTGGCGTCACGACGAGCCCCCGACGGGAGGAGGTCGGTTGCCGCCATGGCCGTGAGCGTCTTGCCGGACCCCGACTCCCCGACCACGCCGACGATCTCACCACGAGCGACGTTCAGATCCACACCGTGGACGACCGACACCTCGTGACGTCCGCTGCCGAACGTGACGCGGAGGCCTCGGAGTTCGAGAACGTTGGCGGCATTCACCACTTCGGGGCTCATGAATCGCCCGCCTTGCGGCGCACCGTGAGGCGAGGGTTGAAGATCCGTGCGAGACCGTCGCCGAACCAGCCGAACGCCAACCCGGCTACGGCGATGGCGAACGCCGGGCCGAGCGCACCCGCCGGAGCGTCGCGTAAGTTCTTCACTCCCTGGTCGAGAAGCACCCCCCAGTCGATGGTGTACCGCTCCTGAGCACCGACCTCCGGCTGCACGCC
>JAIBBP010000131.1 GCA_019694615.1 Microthrixaceae bacterium
CGCGAGCTTGACCCCGAGGATCGGCAGCGACGCCCGCCCGACGCCTGCGAGATAGGCAGTCATCATCAGCATCGACACGAAGTACACCGCAATCGGAACGGCGACGGTCAGGGCGGTCGCCACCGGTCCGAGCTTCGAGTGGTGCTCGAGCTCGTAGGCCACGACGTGGAGGCCCGCACCGAGCGCCGCGATGGATGCGTAGATGACCATGTGTCCGTACCCCCAGCGGAACCCCTTCTCGGGATGGTGGTGCAGCGCGTCGGCCGACGGCATCTGGAAGTAGGTCCACCAGATCGCAAAGCACAGCCCGACGCCGGCGAGGCCGACGACGGCGACATCGGCCGTCCACCCCTCACTCTCGATCACTGCGCCGAGGGACGCCACCGTGCCGAACAGGATCTCGCCGAGGACGATGATGGCCAGCAAGCTGTACCGCTCCGCCACATGGTGGGGGTGCCACGGAGTCCCGCCCTCCTTGCGCTCCGCCATCCACGGTCCGGTCAGCTCGACCGCAACAAGCAGGACCGCGAGACCGAGGGACGGCAAGGTGTCGAGGTGTAACGCCCACATCGCGATCCACCCCGCCTGAGCGGCGGTCACGTTCACGACGTACGCCAGCGCCGTAGCCCGACGTTCGGGGTGCTGCCACGCCACGCGAACCCACTGGCCGACCATCGCCAGCCTCATCACCACATAGCCGAGCACCATCACGCCGACATCGACACCGTGGCCGACGTCGAGAGAATGGAACATCGGCGGCAGACCCAGCGCGAGGATCATCACGCCGAGCATCTGCACCATCGTGAGGATTCGGAACAACCAGTCGTCGGTGTCGTAGGCCGAGGCGAACCAGGTGAAGTTCACCCATGCCCAGGTAACGGCAAACACCGCGAACCCGAATCCGAGCAGGCCCGCCCAGAGATGACCTTCGGCGAGTAAGTGGGCCAACTGCTGACCGGCGATGTTGAAGGCGATCGCGAACGTCAAGTCGAACAGCAGCTCGAGGGGCGAGGCGACACGATGATCCTCGTGCGGGTCCCGACCGCCCATCGGAACGAGGCCGAATCGTTCACCGGAGAGCGAGGACCACGTCATCGCCGGGAATCTAGTTCCAAGCACTTCTCGTTCCGGCCGGTTCGCTTTCCAGACAGCGCCGGCCCGGCCGGTACGATCGACCCGCCATGAACTCCGATGCCCACTCCCCCGCCGCCGACCAGAGCGCCGATCAGAGCGCGGGCTCTAGCGCCGAGGCGGCCACGATGGATCCGGCGATTCTCGACGAGTACGCCGAGCTGGTTGCCGGGACCGCCGACGAACTGCCCGGCGAGGGCCTCCTGCACCGTCTCGTCGCCGCTCGTGCCGAAGGACGCCCGCTGCGAGTGAAGCTGGGTATCGACCCCTCCGGCACCGACCTCACGCTCGGCCACGCCGTGGTGCTCCGCAAGCTCCGTCAGTTCCAGGACTACGGACATCGGGCGGTGCTCATCATCGGCGATTTCACCGGCCAGGTGGGCGATCCGACCGGCCGGAGCGAGGTCCGCAAGGTGCAGACCGCAGACGACACGGCGGCGAACAGCGCCACCTACCTCGACCAGGTCAAGCGAATCCTCCTCGACGACCCCGAGGTGCTGGAAGTGCGCCGCAACAGCGAGTGGCTGGGTTCGATGGACTTCTCCCAGCTCCTCGGGTTCACCCGGATGATGACGGTGGCTCGCCTCCTGGAGCGCGACGACTTCGCCAAGCGTTACAAGGCCGGCCAGCCGATCTCGCTGATGGAGTTCATGTACCCGCTGATGCAAGGCATGGACTCGGTGTTCATCGACGCGGACGTGGAGTTGGGTGGCACCGATCAGACCTACAACAACCTCGTGGGTCGACAGCTCCAACAGCACCTCGGCCACGACCCTCAGATCGTCGTCACTGTCCCGCTGCTCCGTGGGACCGACGGGGCCGACAAAATGGGCAAGTCGCTCGGCAACTTCATCGCCATCGGCGAAGCGCCATCGGAGCAGTACGGCAAAGTGATGTCGATCTCCGACGAACTGGCCGGCCACTACGCGGAGCTGTGCTGTGCGTGGAGCCGCGCCGAGGTCGCCTCCTACCTCGAACGCCTCGCGTCCGAGCCGTTCGCAGCAAAGCACGAGATTGCCCGACGGATCGTTGAGCTCTACTGGGGCACATCGGCGGCCACCGAGGCGAGCGAGAAATGGACTCGCCGCTTCAGCGAGCGAACCATCGACGCCGAGGAGTTGCCGGCGTTCACCGTCGCCCCCGGTTCCGTCGACCTCGTCGAACTGCTCGTCGCCTCAGGGCTGGTTGCGTCCAAGGGCGACGCACGACGCCAGCTCACCCAGGGCGGCATCAGACTCGACGGCACCAAGCTCGACGCCGAGTCGCAACTCGGCGACGCGTCGGACCTCGACGGCAAGGTCCTCCAGCGGGGCAAACGCCAAGCCGTGCGCCTCGTCGCCGGCTGACGCGGGCCCCGCTCTCACCCGTTCTGTGATGCGAGGCCGCCCCTGCAGGGGCGGCCTCGCATCACAGAACGGGTGAGATGGGAACGGTCGGGTTTAGCCGTGGTTTAGCCGCAGGTGACGCCGGGGGGTGGGTCGCCGATGTTGAGACCGACCGTCTTCTCGGGGGTGTTCGTTCCAGCCCCTGAGGTCGCCGCGGTCGTCGGCGGAGCGGCGGTCGTGGCGCTCGCCCCGGCGGTCGACGGGGCTGTTGCCGAGGAGCCCGG
Source organism: Microthrixaceae bacterium (assembly GCA_019694615.1). Classification (GTDB taxonomy): domain Bacteria; phylum Actinomycetota; class Acidimicrobiia; order Acidimicrobiales; family Microtrichaceae; genus SSF14. Next base: position 2,741 of record JAIBBP010000131.1, read on the forward strand.
GATGTTCGGTTCAGCGGCCAGCTTCAGCACAACCTTGCCTACAGCGAGATCGTTGTCGGCCTTCACCTGTGGCGTCGGCGACAACTTCGACGCCAACAACACGGCCTGTGCCTCGGCACCAGCCCCGTGCACGATGGTGGTGGCCTTGAGGTGCTCGCCCTCGGCGGTGTTGCCCACCTCGCCGATCACGAAGCCGACCGAAGCAAGACGGTCGGCGATCTTGCGGGCCAGCCCCGGCACACCCGCACCGTTCTGGACATCGACCGTTACGTTGGCGGGGCCGAGCGTGGTCGAGGGAACCGTCTCGACCTTCGACGCCTCGGCCTTGCCGGAGAAGATGTCGAGGACGGGCTGAGACTCAGCTCGCGACATCTCGAGGACCGCGGCCCCGGACTTGGTCCGGATCGGCACGGTGGTGAGGCGGTGGACCACCATCGCCTCGGCGTCGAACGCAGCGAAGCGGCGAGCCATGGCGATCATGTCCGACGTACCGAGATCGTCGTCGATCGTAACGTTGTTGACCGCCACGCCGGTGAGCACCCGCAGCGAGTTCACGTCGTCGAGTCCAAGCTTGGTGACCTCGCCGAGCGCACGGCGGAGGAACACCTGCTGGCGGGTAATCCGTCCGAGATCGCCCGACGGATCGGTCAACCACTTCACGCCGTTCGAGTACTCGAGGTGGCGACTGCGAGCGAACGCCAGCGCTTGGACCCCGTCGAGCTCGTAGCACCCTGCCTTGTCGATATCGAGGCCGGTCATCTCGTCGCGAACCGGCCGATCGAAATACAGCGGCACGCCACCCAGCGCCTCGACGAGACCCTTGAAGCCGTTGAAGTTCACTTCGACGTAGTGGTTGATCGGGATACCCAGGTTGCGCTCGATCGTGTCGACCAGGTTCTGAGCGCCGTCGTTGTACGCGCTGTTGATGCGGTGGCCACCACCCTTCTTCGCATCGACCAGCAGGTCCCTAGGCACCGACAACAGTTCGATCGTGCCAGGGCCGGGGTCGAGCCGCGCGATCACGATCGTGTCCGCCCGCTTGCCACCGGGAGGACGCTCGCTCGCGTTTCCGTAGATGCCGCCGGCGTCGACGCCTTCCTCCTCGCCGAGATCCCGTGTGTCGCTTCCCACGACGAGGAAGTTCTGAGGGTCCATCGACGCCGCGGCCTCGAGGTCCAACTCCTCGCGGTCGATCCGGTTGAACTGCACAACCCCCCACGCGATGACCCCACCGATCAGGAGAGCGAAGAACGCCACGATCACGGCGAGCCAGCGACGCGCCTGGTGCGCGCGCGAGCGAGGCCGGTAGGAACCCGCGGGTCGGGGCGTGGGCCGAGGACGCTGCGGCGGACGACCACCGGGGCTGGCCTGTCGCGAGCCGGTCCGCGGCGATGTCGTGGCGCGGGCAGAGCGCCCGCCTCGCGACGCGGCGCGCTCCGGTGGACGCTGCGGTGAGCGGCCCGCCGACCGGCCCCCTGGCGGCCGGGCAGGTTGTCGCGATGGCTGCTCAGCCCGCTGCTGGTCAGCGCGGCGCGATGGACTGGGAGCCGGCCGCTGACGACGATCGACGTTGTGGGGCGGCACCGGCACGGTGGGCAATCGTAATCGGACTGTCACGCACGGCCGGGGACACCCCCGCCGAGGCGCATCGGGGCCTACTTGGCGGCCGGTTTCGGCTCACGAGGCAGGCCCAGCACCTTCTCGCCCACGATGTTCCGCTGGATCTGGCTCGTTCCGCCCCAGATCGTCTCGGATCGGCTGAAGAAGAACGCCGTCATCATCGGGCTTACCGGGTAGCCCTCGCGACGGTCGATTCGGGCCACGCCCGGCCACCCCTCCTCGGGACCGGTCGTGATCAGCATCGACTCGGCTCCGTAGATGTCGAGTGCGAGTTCCATCGCGGCCTTGTGCATCTCCGACCAGAACATCTTGTTGGTCGCTCCGAGCGTCGCCGTACCCATGTCGCGCTTGCCGGTCAGCGCTGCCGTGAGGTTGCGGAGGCCGTTGATACGAAGGATCTGGATCTTCGTGTAGTAGCGGGCAAGACCCTGACGGATGAGTGGGTCGGCGATGCGACCGTTGGCCTGCGCTGCCCGGACCATCCGGCGGTACTCCTCCTCGAAGCGACGGTGGCCAGTGGTGGCAGACATACCGCGCTCGAAGCCGAGCGTGTCGTTGGCCACCTTCCATCCGTTGTTCAGACCGCCGACGACGTTCTCTTTCGGGCAGCGGGCGTTGTCGAAGAACACCTCGTTGAACTCGGCGGTGCCGTCGGGCTGGATGATCGGGCGCACTTCGACGCCGGGCTGTTGCATCGGCACGAGCAGGTAGGAGATACCTGCCTGGATCTTGACGTCGGGGTCGGTGCGCGCCAGCACGAAGCAGTAGTCGGCGAACTGCGCCTGGGTGGTCCACACCTTCTGCCCGTTGATGACCCACTCGTCACCGTCGAGCACCGCCGAGGTCTTGAGTGACGCCAGGTCGGAGCCCGAGTTCGGCTCGGAGAAACCCTGGCACCAGCGCATCGTGCCGTTGAGGATCTTCGGCAGGAAGTACTTCTTCTGCTCCTCCGTGCCGTTCATGAGGATCGTCGGACCGACCAGCGTGTCGCCGAAGAAGTCGGCGCGCATCGGTGCCTTGGCCCGAGCGAACTCCTCGGCAAGCACTACACCTTGGATCGTGGACAGGCCCTTGCCGCCGTACTCGGTGGGCCACGTGGCACAGATCCAACCGCCGTCGAACAGCTTCTGGGTCCACTCCTCGTTGAACTGCTTCCGCTCGTCGGGCGTCATCTCGAAACCCTCGTCGAACCAACCCGTCGGCAGGTTGTCCTCCAGCCACGCGCGGATCTCTGTGCGGAACGTCTCGGCCTCGGGCGGGTAGGTCAGGTCCATGCCGGCATTCTTGACCGCGCGGTCAGGACCGTCCACTCGCTCGTCCCGCCCGATCGAATACCCCGGCGGACGAACTTCAGGCTCACCGGGGATCATGGACACCGCTGAGCCTGAAGTTGACGATCACGAAGCACCTGTTTCAGAGCGCTCATGACGACGGTCGTCTCGGTGGTCAACTGGCGATGGGTGATACGCACGGTCTGGATGCCGTGGGTCAGCGCGAGGAGGTCGCGACGTCGGTCAGACTCGAAGGCTGCTGCTCGAAGATGGAACCGCCGACCGTCCAGCTCCACGATCACTCGCTCGTCCGGATACCAGAAGTCGACTCGACCGGCGCCGGCGAGCAACCAGTCGAAGCGCGCTTGGGTTTGCGGGACGGCGAGGGATCGCCGGCGAACCGCACGGAGGAACATCGCTTCGAGTTCGGACTCGGTCGGAGGTTCAGGGTCGAGACGCGACAGCACCGTTCTGGTTCGGGCGATCCCAGGCCGACCTCGCGTCGCCACCTCGCCGAACATCGCTTCGATCCTGGCCATCGTCGTCCGTCGATCGATCACGGCGTCCTCGATGCATCGCTGCTGCACCGTCGACGACTCGACCTTTCCGAGATCGACCAACGTTCGCTCGATGTTCGTCACCCGCCAGCCAGACCGCACGTTGACATGGTGATCCGGAAGGGGCGCTTGATGGATCCGGACGCCCTCGAGACGATTTCGACCGCCGGGCGGAACCACAAGGTCGAGCCCGGAACCGCAGGCCTCGACGCGGTGAACGGTCGCCGCGGCCCGAAGGCCCAGCGCTGCCGTGGGTATCGCAGCGAGCGCCGCCTCCGCCCGCAGACCGAACGAGTCGGGAGTGCCGGCCATCGCGAACACCCCCTCGTGGATGCGTATCCACCGGCCGGCGCGTACCTCATGGGCGGCTCGTGATGGGTCGACACCGACGGTGTCGAGGAACGGTTGCGCGAACACACCTCGGTGTGCCGACGCGTGGCGGGCGATTCGGGCCACATCCACGGGAGTCTCCTGAGCAATTCGACGACAGGAGGGGAAGGAGCGCACGGTACCGAATCACCACTGACACTCTCGCCGCCCCATCGAACTTCAGGCTCAGCGGTGCCCATGATCACCGGTGCGCCCGAAGTTCAGTCAGCAGGCGGTGGGTGGGCGGGTAGGAAGGGGTTGGTGGGCCTCAGGCGCCGGGGTAGCGCAGCCAGGCGTCGGGGCCGGGAAGGTTGCGAACCACCATGAACACCGTGAGCACGGCGACGAGTCCGTAGACCACCGATTGCCAGCGTCGACGCAGCGGATCGAGCCAACGGAGCCGGCCAGGAAACGCGACCGCAGCCCACATGGCTGCGACCACCGGCAACAGCACAACGAACACCAGGTTGAACCGGAGCGCAGCGTCGAGGTCGCCGCGAATCAGCCGAGATGCGGCGCGGGTCGCACCACACAGCGGGCACCACCACCCCGTCACGGCCCGAAGCGGGCACGGCGGCGACAAGGTGTGCTCGGTGGGGTCGACGAGCGCGACGAGGACGCATCCACACGCCCCGGCCGCGGCCAAGGTCCACGGGCCCCGAGGGAACCGCTCGGCGGGGGCGGACAGAGCTGTGACATCGACCATTTCAAATGAAGGCTAACTGCCCGACACCGGTATCCTTCGGCGAATGTCGACCGTGATCGAGACACCGGATCTTCCGCCCACCAGCGGCAAGGCCGAACGCTGGACGAACCAGTGGCTGGAACTCAAAGCCGAGGTCATCGACGCCAAGCTGTGCACCGGCTGTGCGGGGTGCGTCATCAGCTGTCCCCACGACGTCATCGGCTACAACCACGAGGCCGGGGGCTACACGCCGTTCCACCTCGAGGAGGAACTCGGACCCGACGACTGCGTCCACGGGCAGAAGGGCTGCACCAGCTGCACCCGGGCCTGCCCGCGATTCCGCCAGTGGGAGCATCAGGCCAATGAGCACCTGTTCGACCGCGACCGCGAACCCGACGAGGTCGCCGGCATCTACCAGGACATTCTCCTCACCCGCGCGTCGGACGACATGGTCCACCAGATGGGCCAGGACGGCGGCCTGGTCTCGGCGATCCTGCTGTGGGCGATGGAGCACGACTACGTCGACGCGGCGCTCACGTCCTACCTGGAGAACGGCGACAACAGCACCTGGAAGGCCATTCCCGGCGTCGCCGCCACCCGCGAGGAGGTCCTCGCCGGAGCCGGAAGCCGCTACACCTACTCGGCCAACACCCTGGCAATCGACGAAGCATTGGAGCGCGGGTTCAAACGTCTCGCGCTCGTGGGCATGAGCTGCCAGTCGTCGATCGCCCCCACCATGTGGTCCCGCAAGATCGGCAAGATCTCCAAGCCCATCGTGTTCAACATCGGGCTCCTCTGCTCCAAGACGTTCGACGACGCGATCTTCGAGGAGCTGTTCTGGGCGAAGTACGGCCTTGCCAAGTCCGAGATGGTCAAGATGAACATCAAGGGCGTCTTCCAGATCTGGATGCGCAACGGCGACTACCACGAGATCAACCTCAAGGAGTGCCACGCCTGGACCCGCGAGGGATGCAACCACTGCCCGGACTTCGCTGCCGAACACGCCGACATCTCCACCGGTGGGATCGGCAAAGACAACGACTGGACCCTCACCATCGTCCGCACCGACCTCGGCCGCGAGATCATCCAGCGGATGATCGCCGACGGTTCGATCATCGCCCGTCCCGGCGACAGCGACCCCGGCGCGATCGCGCTCATGCGCAAGCTCGCCGAGAAGTCCCGGTCGCGGTGGCCGGAGACGGCGGAGAGTTCAGTTCGCGTCGGTCTGCCCGAGCCGAAGCGGAAGGGCGCCTGACGACGCCGGTCTCAGCCGCCTTCTACGGCTTGCGTAGCAGCCCAGCTCAGAGGCCGGGGCCCGACGGCTTGCACTCCTCGATCGCCTTCCTGAGGTTCTTCGGTGGCTCCGGGAGATCGCCGGCCTTCGCGGCGGCCTGCTTCGCCTCGTACGCGGTGAGGTCGTCCCAGTCGATCGGGTACTTACCCTTTTCCCCCTCGCCCGGCGACTCGATCAACTCGTAGATGCACTCACACACCGACTTGGTCTGGATCGTCACGACGGTGGTCGTACCGCCCTTGGCGTCGACATCCTCGGTGCAGCCCTCGATGAAGTTCGCCTTCGCGGCGTCTCCGTAGTCGGTGGGGTTCGGGTCCTGGTAACAGCCCGACAGCACAACGGCGAGGACAACCGACAGTGCGAGCAGGACTCGCAAGGAACGACGAGAGTGGGAAGTGGGCACGGGTCAGAGTCTCCGACGTCGAGGGCGACCCGAGAAACTACCTGAGGGTCAACGGCCGTACGAAGTCGGCCGCGTTCGGTCACCCGAGCTCGGCCGGCACGACCAGGTCAAACATCCCGCGGTGAGCGAACGTTGGCCGGCCGGGCCCAGAAGGCCCGACCAGCCCGGATCCCGCCGGATCACGCGGCACGACCTGCTCGACGATCGCCGCCCACAATCCGACGGTGCGCCCTGTGAACGCACCCGCCGGAACAGCGTCGGGATCGAAGGTGACGGTCGCTGCCATGTGTTCAATCTCGGCGCGATTGCGTGCCGACATGAGGGGCCATCTGACCCATTCTGGATGGCCTCGGCTCGTTCGCGAGTGCACGGGCGCGGGCGAAGACCGCGTCGAGCATCGGCTCGGTCAGCCGGCCGGTGAACGTGTTCTGCTGGCTGACGTGGTACGAACCGATCAGGGTGAGGCCCTCGCCGAGATCGACCTCGACACCGTGGCCGAAGCGTGGCATCGGCCGAACGCCGAAGTGCCGAGCCACCGCAGCGAACCCGAACGATCCGAGGGCGACGAGCACCGTCACCTCACGAAGCAGCGCCAGCTCCCGGTCCAGGAACGGGCGACAGGTGTCCCGCTCGTCGGTGGTCGGCTTGTTGGCGGGCGGTGCGCACTTCACCGGCGAGGTGACGAATGCGCCTGTCAGCACCAACCGGTCGTCACGGGACGTCGACTCGGCCTGGTTGGCGAACCCGGCGCGCCACAGCGCCCGATAGAGCCACTCCCCCGAGCGGTCGCCGGTGAACATCCGGCCCGTCCGGTTGGCACCGTGCGCGGCGGGGGCCAACCCGACCACCAGCAGTCGGGCCGCCGGATCACCGAATCCGGGAACCCCTCGCCCCCAGTACTCCTCGTCCTGAAACGCTGGGCGGCGGACCGCCGCCACCTCCTCCCGCCACGACACCAGACGTGGGCAGCGGCGGCACGCCGCGACGTCGGCTGCCACCAGTTCCAGGGAGTCGGTCCGCCGTCGCGCCATCGCAACCATGGTCGCGCCCCCAAGTCGATGGCGCAGGGTCGGGAACAGATCGGCCGACGAGTAGGTTGACCGTTCGACATGGCCCCCCGCCCTTCCTCCTCTGCGGCGCCCACCAAGCCGACTCTCGTTCTGCTCGTGCGGCACGGTCAGACGTCGACCACCGGAACGCTGTTGCCCGGACGCGCCGCGGGGCTCCACCTGTCCGACTTGGGCAACACCCAGGCGGCGAAAGCATCCGAGCGCATCGCTGGTATCGGCGACATCGCCGCGGTCTACGCCTCGCCGCTCGAACGCACCAGGGAGACGGCGGCCCCAATCGCCAAGGCCGTCGGGAAGCGGGTCCGCACCCGCACCGGCCTCCTTGAATGCGAGTTCGGGGGATGGACAGGCCGGAAGCTGAAAGATCTCGCCAAACTCCCGGAGTGGCGAACCGTGCAGACGGCACCGTCGACGTTTCGCTTCCCCGGCGGCGAGTCGTTCACCGAGATGCAGACGCGCATGTGCACTGAAATCCAACACCTCGTCGCACGCCACCCCGGGGAGCGAATCGTGTGCGTCTCCCACGCCGACCCGATCAAGGCCGCAGTTGCGCAGGCACAGGGGATCCACCTCGACCTGTTCCAGCGGATCGTCATCTCCCCGTGCTCGATCACCCCGATCCTGTTCGGCACGGGCGTCCCCATCGTCCTCGCGGTCAACTCGACGGGCGACGACCTGTCGACGTTGGCACCCTCCTGACATCGCGATGTCCAGCTCGTTCGATCTCTCCGATGTCGACTCCTTCGCGACGGGCACCGAGGGACCCGCCGGCCAACGCGTGTTCTACCTTCAAGCGGTCGCCGGCCATCAGGTCGTAACGCTCCGGTTGGAGAAGCAGCAGGTAGCGCTGCTCGCCGACTATCTGGCGCGGGTCGTGGCCAGTTCCGATTTCGTTGCCGGCGAACCGACGGCGATGCCGGCGGTGGTCGAACCGCTGATCCCCGAATGGACCGTCGGGTCGATGATGGTCGCGATCGACGAGGCCCGGGCCCGCGTCATCGTCATCGCCGAGGAGATGACGATCGACGACGGCGACCCCGACGCCGCACCCACTGGTTCACAGGCACGGTTCTCCCTGACGAGAGATCAGGTCGACGCGTTTGTTGCCGGCGCGCAGGAGATCATCTCGGCCGGACGGCCGACTTGTCCGTTGTGCGGTCGCCCGATGGACATCGGTGGGCATTTCTGTCCTCGCCTGAACTGACGCCATGTCCGACCGAGAGATCAGCGAGGTCCTCGACGCCAACGTCGACGTCACCGACGAGTCGGCGGAAGCGCTCCTCACCTCGGGGTCGATCGACGTGATCGGCCGCATGCCGTGGAGCTCGAATGGTACGTACCTCGTCACGGTGGTCGAGGGTCGCCAGCGGTGCCAGGCCATCTACAAGCCGGCAGTCGGCGAACGGCCGCTCTGGGACTTCCCCAGTGGACTGTGGAGGCGCGAGGTCGCCGCGTACCGGGTCGCCACCGATCTCGGCTGGCCCATCGTTCCGCCGACGGTGGAACGCGACGGCCCGCTCGGAATCGGTTCGCTCCAGTTCTTCGTGCCGGCGCAGTTCGACCAGCACTACTTCACGCTCAGGGATCTCCCTCAGCATCGCCGAGTGCTGCGGCAACTGTGTGTGTTCGACCTGATCACCAACAACACCGACCGTAAGGGCGGGCACATCCTGCTGAGCGACAGCGGCCGGCTCTGGGGCATCGACCACGGATTGAGCTTCCACGAGGAGTTCAAGCTGCGCACCGTGATGTGGGACTTCGCCGGCGAACCGATCGACGCCGACCTGCTGGGGGACGTGATCCGATGGACCGAGACGATGCCGTCGAGCGACGTAGCGGCGCTGCTCGACGTCGAGGAGATCGACGCGATGCGGATACGTAGCCACGCCGTCGTGCGTGAAGGGACCTTCCCACACGATCCGACCGGCCGCCGCTACCCCTGGCCTCTGGTCTGACCGCCGGTTCGGTCATTTCAGGCCGACTGCAGTTCTGCCGATGCGAGAGGGTGACCGAACCGCGCCCCGACGTTCTCCCGAAGCGGACCCCGAAGGGTTCTATCCGATCCGACACCGAGGATCGCTGGCCGACGCCCAACACCTCGGGCACCGCGCCGTCGCTGCCCCACCTCGACGCCGAGGAGCATCCTGTCGACATCGAGCGACTTCGATCCAGCGCGTCGGCAGCCGTCGCCGCAGAATCCGCCCGCGACGATACCGAGAGAGGTCTGTCGACGGCCTCCGATGACGAACATCGATCCAGCGGCTCCCGGTACCTCGTCGCTGCCGTTGTCGGGATGATCGTCCTCGTCACGGCTCTCGTCGCGTTCAGCGGCGACGACCGGCGTGACGCCGACACCCGCGCCAGGGACGCCGCGGCGATGCCCACAGGGGCGGACTCCACTGTGGCGCCAGCCGCCGACGCCCCGAGCACCGAGGCCCCCGCAACGACTCTCCCCGCAACGACCGTCACCCCCGCCGCTCCCACAACTGCCGCACCTCCGGCAGCGGCACCTCCCGCCGATCCTCCGGCTGATCCGAACGCTCCGCCGCCCCACAAGGCCACCTACCGAGCCGGAAAGCTCTACCTCGAAGGGAGAGTCGCTTCTCAGGAGGAGGCACAGAAGTACGTCGACAAGGCGGCGGCGGTCCTCGGCGCCGACAACGTCGTCAACAACTACGCGATCGACCCGGCGGTGCCGGTCTCGACCGACGGTACGGTCTACGTCGACGAGCCGTTCCTGTTCGCAACCGGGTCCGCCGAACTCAACCCGCAGTACACGGGGATACTCGGCCTCGGCATCGCTGCGATGAAGCTCAACCCCAACGCCCGGATGGTTGTCACCGGCTACACCGACAGCCAGGGCGACCCCGCCCGAAACGAGGCACTGTCCGTCGAGCGGGCTACCGCGGTCGTCGATTACATGGTGGCGACCGGCGGCATCGACCGAGCCCGCTTCGACGCGATCGGCGCCGGCGATCGCAACCCGGTGGCCGACAACGCGACGCCGGAAGGCCGGCGGCTGAACCGCCGCATCGACGTCAAGCTGGTCAACCTGCTGGGCTGACCCGGCCCACCGCCCCCCAAAACGGTTCTGTCCCGCGTCTCTCTACGAAATCGTAGAGAGACGCTGGACAGAACGGGCGAAGTTGCTCAGCGGCGGAGCTGCTCAGCGGGCCTGGAGGGCTTCGAGGAGCTTCGGCAGGACCTTGTGCACATCGCCCACGATGCCGAGGTCGGCGACCGAGAAGATCGGGGCCTCGGGATCCTTGTTGATGGCGATGATGTTCTTGGAACCCTTCATGCCGACGAGGTGTTGGGTCGCACCGGAGATGCCGGCAGCGATGTACACGGTGGGCTTGACGACCTTGCCGGTCTGGCCGACCTGGTAGCTGTAGGGCACCCAGCCGGCATCGACGATCGCACGGGAGGCGCCCGGCGCAGCGTTGAGCGACTTGGCGAGATCCTCAATGAGCTGGAAGTTCGCCGACTCGCCGAGACCACGACCCCCGGCCACCACAACAGCGGCGGAGTCGAGCTGAGGCCCGGAGCGCTCCTCCACGTGGCGGTTGACGACCTTGGCGGTGCCGGTGGAACCGGTGTCCTGCAAAGCCAGCGCCTGAACGGCGGCGGCGCCGCCACCGGTCTCCTCGGCGGCGAAGGACTTCGGGCGGATCAGGAAGATGCCGACACCCGAGCCGGTGAACTTGGTGTACACGTCCTGGGAACCACCGAAGATCGGCTCGACGCCGCACAGCGCACCGTCACGCTCGACGAGGTCGGTGACATTGGTGATGACCGGAGCATCGAGGGCGACCGACAGGCGCCCGGCGATGTCGCGGCCGTCCTGGGTGGTACCGATGAAGATCGCGTCGGGTGCGGCCGCTCCGGCAGCAGCAGCGATCGCAGCGGCGACAGGCACGCCGGGGAGCGCATCGCCGAGGTCGCCCGTGGCATGCACGGCAGTTGCGCCGTGAGCGCCCAGAACGCCGGCGATGGCCGAGGCGTCGCCGCCGTAGACCGCTTCGACGGTGCCGGCGAGCTCACGCGCCTTGGCGAGCATCTCGAGTGTGATGGGGGCGACTTCGCCCCCGGTGGCCTCTGCGAGGACCCAGATCTTGGAGAGTGTCATGAGGGGCTCCTTCAGATGACCTTGAGGTTGGACAGGAAGTCGACGATCTTGGCGTGCGCCTCGCCGTCATCCTCGATGATCTCGCCGGCCTCGCGCTGTGCGGCGGCGGCAACCTCGACGATCTCCTGACCGGCGCCGGCCCAACCGGCGTTGGCTGCCTCGATGCCGAGGTCGGCGAGAGCGAGCTGGTCGACCGGCTTGGACTTCGCAGCCATGATGCCCTTGAAGGACGGGTAGCGAGGCTCGACGACGCCGGCCGTCACCGAAACCACGGCGGGAAGCGGGCACGTGACCTCGTCGTAGCCGGCCTCAGTCTGACGATCGACCTTGACTGTGCCGCCGTCGACCGACACGGCCTTGGCGAAGGTGACCGACGGGAGGCCGAGAACGGCAGCGATCTGCTCGGGCACGACGCCGGTGTAACCGTCGGACGACTCGGTCGCGGCCAGGACGAGGTCGTACTCGCCGGCCTTTCCGATGGCCGCGGCGAGCACCTTGGCGGTGGTCAGGGCGTCGGAGCCCTTGAGCGCATCGTCGCTCACGAGGACCGCCTTGGCCGCGCCCATGGCGAGAGCGGTGCGAAGGCCCGACACCTCACCGTTGGGGGCCATCGACACGAGGGTCACCTCACCGGAATCGCCCACCAGCTGCAACGCCATCTCGACGCCGTAGCTGTCGGATTCGTCGAGGATGAGCTTGCCATCCCGCTTGAGGGTCTTGGACTCGGGATCCAGCGCGCCCGGATCGGCCGGGTCGGGGATCTGCTTGACACAGACGACGATGTTCATGGGCGACACTATGCCTTGACGTCGACCGCCGACTCAAGACGACCGTTCGGCGTCCGCGGCTACGGTGAGCGCCACCATGAAGGTGCTCCTGATCGTCAACGCCGCAGCGTCGTCGGTGACGCCGCGGCGTCAGGTCGCCGTCTACCGCCTGGCGTCCGCTGCACACGACGTGCGGATGGTGGAGACCCGGCACCGTGGCCACGCGACCGCCCTGGCGAAGGACGCTGCGGACGACGGCGTCGACGTGGTGATGGTGTTCGGGGGCGATGGCACCCTCAACGAGGCGGCCAACGGCCTCGTCGGAAGCAACGTCGCCGTGGCACCGCTGCCGGGCGGCTCGACCAACGTCTTCGCCCGGACCCTCGGTCTCGCGGACCATCCGGTCGACGCGTTGCGCACCACGCTCGAGGCGCTGAGTTCGAAGTCGATCCACCGGATCGGACTCGGCTCGGTCAACGGACGCTATTTCCTGTTTCACACCGGCGTCGGCTGGGACGCCCGCCTGGTGCGACAGGTCGAGAAGCGCAGTCACCTCAAGCGACGGCTCGGCCACGGCCTGTTCGTGTGGGCGGGTCTGGAGACGTGGTTCGGCCTGTACGACCGGTCCCGACCCCACTTCCGCGTCGAGTACGACGACGGCACCAGCACCGACGACGGGTGCTTCACGGTCGTGCAGAACTCGAATCCCTACACCTACGTCGGCAAGCGTCCGTTCAACCTGTCCCCCGACGTCACCCTCGACGGCCCGCTGTGCGCTATGACGCTGACGGCACTACAGACCTCGCCGTTCCTCAAGCTCATGTTGGCGACGCTGCGGTCGCGCGACGCCATGCAGCACAGCCCGATCGTCGACTACCACGCCGGTGTGTCGTCGTTGTCGATCGACATGTTCCGTCCTGTTCCGTACCAGGTCGACGGCGACGATCTCGGCGACGCGCTCCGCCTCGACTTCCGCCACCACCCCGACGCGCTCGACCTCGTCGTGCCGCTGTCCTTCAGCCTGTGATGGCGAGCCGGGCGTGATCGCCGCATCCTCCTCAGGCGTCGTCGCCGCTGCCGTCGTGGTGGCCCTGACGCTCGCCCTCGCTGTCGTTCAGGCGCGTCGCAGAACGCTCAGCCGGCGCCAGGGCGACGACCGATCGCATGGAGAGCGATCGCCGGGCGATTCGTGATGATCGCATCGACTCCCCACGCCGCGAGTTGAGCGATGCGGTCAGGGTCGTCGACCGTCCAAACGTTGACTGCGAGGCCCGCATCATGCGCCCGGCGCACCGACGCCTCGGTCACACACGGGTCCCACGGGTTGACGGCCTGGTGGCCGTCGTCGATCGCCCGGGCGATGGCGTCGAGCGGTTCCTCGGTGCTCAGAACCAGGTAGCCGGTCCGAAGGTCCGGCGACGCCGCACGAACCGCAGCGAGCGTGCCGGCGTCGAACGAACTGACCAGGATCGAGCGGTTGCCGGCGTGCGCCTCGATCTCGGCCACCGTGGCGCTGGCAAACTCGCCCGTCGGGTCGTATCCAGCTTCCCCCGGCGAGTTCTTGATCTCGACGTTCACTCCCATTGCGCCCACGACCGAGAACACCTCGACCAGCGTCGGGACCAGCGGCGGAAGGTCGGCGGCGACGGTCGTCGCGATCACCGTCCCATCCGCGAGCGCCGCGTCGTGGTGCACGACGAGGACACCGTCGGCAGTACGTCGGACGTCGAGCTCAACCCAGTCAGCGCCCTGATGGAGAGCCCCGGCGAACGCCTTGAGGGTGTTCTCCGGGAAGTCGTGGGATGCTCCACGATGACCGACGACAAGCGACATGTTCACTCCGTGTGATCGGACTCAGCCCTCGTTTTGAACTTTTGCTTTACAGGGGTGTAACGGGGCGGTAACTTGAGCTTGTTCCACTTTTCACAAGCACCCCGACCTTACCGGCGGGAACGGCTGGCGACCAGATGCGGCCCCCAAGAAAGAGGCCCCCTGGAGTGGAACCGAGTTCCGCTGTTTGCCCTCACCCACTCCCGTGCACCTCGGAGGAATCGTGGCCCTGACATCGAGCCGCTCACTCACCCTCGCCAACGACGACTGGCGCTCTGTCGCCGCTTGCCAGGACACCGATCCTGATCTGTTCTTCCCGGTCGGCACCACCGGCCCGGCGATCGAGCAGATCGACAGCGCCAAGGCCGTCTGCAACACCTGCGCTTCGAAGGCCCCCTGCCTTGAGTTCGCGATGATGACCAACCAGGACTCGGGCGTGTGGGGAGGCACCTCCGAGGAGGAGCGCCGCAAGCTCCGCCGTGCCTGGCTGGCCAGCCAGCGCAAGTCGGCCTGACCTAACCCGGTTCGAAGTCACGAAGCCCTCGTCGATAGGCGGGGGCTTCGTCGCGTCCGGGCTGGCCATCTGTCCGAGCGATCGCCCGGATCTGCGGCGGTCACGGTCGGCGTCATTCCCAGTGCTTGTGCGAGGGAACCTCGACGGAGACCACCGTTCCGGGTCCCGTCGAAGCCGCCGAGTAGCCGATCCGTCCACGCAGTTCGTCGCGCACCAGGGCCATGACGATCGACTGCCCGAGGCTGGTCCCGCCGGTGGGGTCGAGATCAGGAGCGAGGCCGACGCCGTTGTCGGAGACGACGACCTGAATCGACTGGTGGTCATGAGCGAGGTCGATCCCGACCCGCGGTTGATCCGGCTGGTGATGGCCCGCGGGGAACGCGTGCTCCACGGCGTTCTGCAGCAGCTCCGTGACGACGAGCGACAGCGACGTCGCCACCTCCGAGGAGACGACTCCTCCGTCCCCGTCGATCTGGAACAGGATCGGGTGTTCCGCCGACACGAGACCTTCGTTCACCATGCGAACCAGTGGCTTGAGCACCTCCCGGAAGTCGACGTCGTCGCCGGGCTCGCGCGACAGCGTCTCGTGCACGAGAGCGATGGAGTGAATCCGGCGAACCGACTCCTCGACCGCCGCCCTCGCAGTCGGCTCGGTGAGGCGGCGACCCTGGAGCCGCAGCAACGACGAGATCGTCTGGAGGTTGTTCTTCACACGATGGTGGATCTCGCTGATCGTCGCGTCCTTCGACAGGAGGAGGCGATCCCGGCGCCGCAGGTCGGAGATGTCTCGGAGCAACAGCACCGCGCCGGTGACGGACCCGTCGGAGATGAACGGCAGGACTCGCAACGCGATCGTGACGTCGCCCGGGCGTTCAATCTCCTCCACGCCGGGCAAACCCGAGGCCAGGCTGGCCCGAACCGCCGTGGTCTCGACGCCGACCTCGGCGAGCGTCATCCCGCGAATCACCGCCTCCACACCGACTCTGGTGAGCGTGGAGGTCGCGTTTGGGGACGAGTACTCGATGGCGCCGTCGCTGCCGACCACGATCACGCCGTCGCCGACACGGGGGACGGTCGCCAAGCCGACGTCCTCGGGAGGGAACGGGAACGACCCGTCCGCGATCATCTCGCTGAACCGCTCGAACACCTGCTCGTAGGTCTGCTCGAGAACCCCGGGTCGGTGCCGGAACGCCGACACGAACTCCC
The DNA here is from genome assembly GCA_019694615.1 of Microthrixaceae bacterium. Classification (GTDB taxonomy): domain Bacteria; phylum Actinomycetota; class Acidimicrobiia; order Acidimicrobiales; family Microtrichaceae; genus SSF14. The sequence continues at coordinate 18,456 of JAIBBP010000131.1, forward strand.
GGGCGAGCACCGCGATGGTCCGCCCGCTCATGCGAACCGGGATCGCGGCGACGCGAACCCGCTCCCCCAGCCACGCCGAGTCGATGTCACCACGCTGGATCGTGCCGGTCTCGAACGCGTCATGGATCAGCGGGCGCTGCTCGGGGCCGCGCACCTGTCCGACGAGGTCCTCGACGTAGATGGTCTGCGACGTTGCCGGCCGGATGTGTCGGGCCATCAGATAGCCGTCGTCGAGATCCCGCACGTAGAGCACGAGGTCGCTGAAGCAGAAGTCGGCGAGCATCGCCCACTCGCCGACCAGACGGTCGAGGTGGTCGAGCGCCGCGGGGTCGAGGGCGCTGCGGGACACAAGAAGGTCAACCATCAGCGGGCCACCCCCACCACGGCCCCCGCCACCCCCCGAGCTCGTTCTGTCCTGCGAGAGCACCACCCGGGTGGTGCGTACGCAGGACAGAACGGGCGGGTCATCGCCAAAGCCGCTCGCCGAGGTTCAGCAAACCGCCGAGATCGGCGATGTCGTCGCTGAAGTAGGGCACCGAAGCGACGGTTCCCGCCACTCCCGACAGCTCGCCGCGCAGCTCCGCCTCTCTCTGCGCCACCAGTTGGTAGTTCGTGAAGCTGGCACCGATCTCTTCGAGCACTCGAGGACCGTAGGAGAGGTCTCCCCACACTCCGGCGAGCCCGGCGCTGATCTCGGTCGACTCAGCCACCAACCGCCGAGCAAGAGTCGCTGCGGGACGGTCGAGGAGGTACTCCGGTAGCACCTTGTTGAGCACCAGAGCGCCGACGTGGAGCTTGCGGTCCTCGAGGAGTTCGAGGAAGTACCGCGCCTCGCGGGCCGGTGCCGCCTCCAGCGTCGACACGACGACGAAACTGGTGTTCGGGCTGGACAGGAGGTGCTTCACAGCGCTCGCCCGCTCGACGAACCCGTCGTACATCGACTGGAACAGGATGAAGAACTCGGCGATGTCCTGAAGGAACTGAGTACCGAGGATGCGGTCGGCAACGGTGTAGAACGGTTTGGAGGCGAACCCCACGACCTTCGACCGGTACGGGGCGATGATCCACCGCAGAAGACGGGAACTGAAGAAGTCAGCCATGCGCTCCGGCGCGTCGAGGAAGTCGACGGCGTTTCGCGTCGGTGGAGTATCCACGACAATCAGGTCGTAACGACCCGACGTGTGGATCTCGTAGAGCCGTTCCATCGCGACGTAGTCGTGACTCTGGACGAACTTGCCGGTGATGTTCTGGTACAGCGGGTTCGCGAGTATCTCGTCACGGGTGCGGGCGTCCGGAGCGTGCTGGGCGATCAGGTCGTCCCAGCTCTGCTTGGTGTCGAGCATCGCCGCCCACAGCTCGCCTTCGGGAGAAATCCCGATCTCGTCGAACGCTGCCTTCGGCACGCGGGTCTCGACGTTGCCGAAGCTCTGCAGGCCCATGGCGTTCGCCAGCCGTTTCGCCGGGTCGACGGTGAGGACCAGCACCTTGGCACCCATCGTCACGGCTGCCTGCGCTCCGATCGCCGCAGCAGTGGTCGTCTTCCCCACCCCTCCCGAGCCGGTGGAGACGAGGATCTCCTTGGCCGCGCAGAGCTGCTCGATCGTGACCGGCGCTGCGCCGCCGCGTTTCGCGTTCACTACAGCAGCTCCTCGGCGAGGCGGTCGGCGACCTGGCGGGTCGTCCGGATTCCGTGGGAGCGGGTGAAGAGGTAGGGCACGTTGATCAACGGAACCGACTCCGGCAGTCGATCGGCCAGGTTGTGGAGGTGTACGGCTCGGCTACGGCGGAGCTCGACCGCGAGGCGAGCTGCGTCGAGGACGATTCCCGATGCTGTGCCGGATTCGGCGCCGACGAGATCCGCCAACGCCGATCGTCCGGTGTCGGCATCGAGAAGGTCGAACGCCGCCTCCTCGTCACGGTTGAAGAGCTCGGGAAGCACCCGGTTGGCGATGACCGCCGCAACGTCGATGTCAGTCTCTGAGTCGAGGCGACCGATCAGCTCGATGGTCTCGTTGACCGGCATCTCCTCAGGGGTCGCCACGACCACGACGCCGGTCTGGTCGGGGTCGGTGAGGATGTTGAGCATCCACTCGGTCTGCTGGCGCACGATGCCGACGCTGACGAGCTCCTTCATCGCGACCGGCGACGCCAGCTGCCCGACCACGTGCCCGGTGGCCGACGCGTCGACGACGACCAGGTCGTAGTTGCGCTCGCGCACCTCGTAGGCGAGCTTGCCGACGGTGAGGATCTCCTTCACACCGGGAGCGGCAGTCGCCACGAAATCGAACGTCCGAGCGAGCGGGCCTAGCCGGGCGATCAGCGGTACGTGCAGCTGGAGCCTGAGGTACTCACGCAACGACTCCTCGGTGTCCATCGACATCGCGAACAGCCCGGCCTGCACCTCGGTGGGCTCGAACCTGAGCGGCTTGGTGCCATAGAAGTCAGCGAGATTTCCCTTGGCGTCGACCTCGCAAACCAGCGTCCGCTTGCCTTCGTTGGCGGCGAGCAGCGCGAGCGACGACGCGATCGTGGACTTGCCGACCCCGCCCTTGCCCGTGACGAACAGGAGGCGTCGGTCGAGGAGGTGCGGCCGCGGTTCCACTCCGGATCGCGTCGTGTTAGACGGAGAACCCCATGTTGCGAGGGGCGTCGCCGCTGCCGAGCTCCACGAAGGAGATCTTCTCGACCGGAACGGCGATCTCGCGACCCTTCTTGTCGGTCAGCCAGAGCGTCCCGTTGTCGTCTGCCAACGCCGCGGCGATATCGGCCTTCACGGCTTCGCGGTCGGCACCCTCGGGAAGTTCGACCTCGAGCTCCCGCATCGAGTGGGTGATTCCGATCCGTACGTCCACGTTCTCTCCTCAGTCGGCGCGACCTCGGTGTCGCTCGCTCCGCCAGACTACCCGCCGACCCACATCACCGATTCTGTGATGCGAGGCCGCCCCCACAGGGGCGGCCTCGCATCACAGAACGGGTGCTGCGGTCAGCCGATCTTGAGTTCCTTGTGGAAGCGGCGGGTCGGGGCGAGTTCGACATCGACCCGTTCGGCGATCGCTGCGAACGCCTGGGCCGCCTCGCTCGTGGGGTCTGCGGCGACGACCGGGTTGCCGACGTC
>JAIBBP010000042.1 GCA_019694615.1 Microthrixaceae bacterium
ACCATCGCGCCGGCGCTCGTCGCCGCCCGCCGCTCACCACTGGAGTCGATCACGGCACTCTGACGCCTCGACCGCGTGCGCAGTCGTGGAACGCGATCAGGCCAAGGGAGCGGCGCGGATGATCGATCGCTGAAAGGATCGAACCATGGCACGTCAGAGCTCACGCGGTCGGGGTCCCGCATCTGGTCGTCAGGCGCCGCAGGCCCAGGGCATGTCGTCGTCGTCGACCCCGATCGATCGTCGTACCGCCCTCGGTCTGGTCGGTGGCGCGGGAGCCCTCGTCGCGCTCACCGCCTGCGGCGGCGGCAACGGGGGTTCGTCGACGTCCACGACCGCGTCGAGCGTGGTGAAGGCCGGGACCGCGGTGGTGCCGGAGGGGATGCCTCAGCTCGAGGCCGAGGTCCGCGATCTGCACCTTCGACTGGTGGCGGCCCCGGCTACGGCGGAGATCGTCGCGGGAACGCCGACCGATGTCCTGAGCTTCGGGGCCGAGGTGATCGACGGCGACCCGGCGAGCGTGACCCCGAGCGGGTCGTACCTCGGCCCGACGCTGCACGTCCGCACCGGGCAGCGGGTGCAGGTCATCTTCGAGAACCAGTTGTCGCAGGAGACCATCGTGCACTGGCACGGGTTGACCGTCCCGCAGGAGCAGGACGGTCAGCCCCTCGAAGCGGTGGGCCCCGGCGAGACCTACGAGTACGACTTCACCGTGGTCAACGAGCCCGGCACCTACTGGTATCACCCCCACCCTCATCACCTGACCGGCGAGCAGGTCTACCGGGGCCTGGCCGGACTCCTGATCGTCCACGGCGACGAGCCCGAGACCACGTTGCCGCACGGTGCCCGGGACCTGGGGTTCGTGCTGCAGGACCGCACCATCGGCGCCGACGGCCAACTCGTCTACGTCGCCTCGAACCACGATGTCATGGCGGGGTTCGTGGGAGAGACGCTGGTGACCAACGGCGTTGCCGGTCTCGCCACGAGCGTTGAGCGGGCGCCGTACCGGCTCCGCTTCCTCAACGGGGCGAACTCCCGGACCCAGATCCTGACCTTGTCGACCGGAGAGCCCCTCCAGGTGGTCGCCACGGATGGGGGACTTCTGCCCGAGGTCGCGAATGTTCCCGGGCTGGTGCTGACCCCCGCCCAGCGCAGTGATCTCTGGATCGACTTCTCCTCGTACGAACCAGGCCAGCAGATCGACCTGCTCACCGCCGGCACCTTCGTCGAGGTCCCCGGAATGATGGGCGGTGGCGGTAAGGGCAACGGGGGCATGGGCCGTGGAGGCATCGGTGGTGGTGCGGCGTTGACACTCAACCCGAAGGTGGCCATGAGCTTCGTCGTCGCCGACGGTCCCGCCGAGCCGGGCGAGGTTCCGCAGGGTCTGGCCGGTCAGGTGACGATCGAGCCGTCCGAGGCGGTCAACACCGACACGCCGCGGGTCTTCGAGCTCATGACCCGACAGGCAAGTCATTGGATCAACGGCATGCAGTGGGAAGGGCGCACGGCGGCCGAGTGGGAGACCGTGGCCTTCGGGACGACGGAGATCTGGGAGTTCGTCAACCTGTCCCCGATGGCGCACCCGATGCACCTGCACGGCAAGGCGTTCCGGGTGGTCGACCGGTCATGGGTGAACGCGTCGGGCGAGGAGTCATGGGCGCAGATCTCCAGCGGCATCGTCGAGACGGGCACACGCGACACCGTCCTGGTGTGGCCGGGCCAACGAGTGCGGATCGCCGTGAGCTTCGACACCTACCGCGGCTACTTCCTCTACCACTGCCACATCCTCGAGCACGAGGACGGCGGCATGATGCGCAACTTCCTGATCACCTGACGAACGGGACGATTCCAAGGTCAGGAGCCTCCAACGAACCCAGGGTGGTTCACAGCTTCGCTGCGGTCGGCGTCGCCAAGGTGCGCCTGACGGGAGGCGAACCCCTGCTGCGGCGCGGCCTCCCGGACCTCGTGTCGAGGATCGCGACCGTCGACGGCATCCGCGACCTCGCCATGACCACGAACGGCACGCTTCTCGCACCGGTTGCCCGGGACCTGCGGGTCGCTGGCCTGCACCGTTTGTCGATCAGCCTCGACACGCTTCGCCCCGAACGGCACCACGAGATCACCAAGCGCGACAGCCACAGCGCGGTCATCGCCGGGATCGACGCCGCAGCCGATGCAGGGTTCACCGGGACGAAGATCAACACCGTCGTCACCCGCGGTGTGAACGACGACGAGCTCACTGACCTCGTCCACTTCGGTGCGGCACACCGCGCGGAGGTGCGGTTCATCGAGTACATGGACGTCGCCGGTGCATCGCGATGGGACGAGCGGCTCGTCGTGTCCCGCAGCGAGATCCTCGCCACGGTCGGCGCCGCGCTCGGGCCGGTGACCGCACTCCCGACACGGCCGTCGGCGCCGGCACGGCGCTACCGGGCCGGCGACGGGACGGCCTTCGGGATCGTCGCTTCGACCAGCACCCCGTTCTGTGCTTCGTGCGACCGCAGCCGGGTCACCGCCGACGGCCTCTGGTACCATTGCCTGTACGCGGCCACCGGCACCAACCTGCGCACACCGCTACGCCGCGGAGCAACCGCTGAGGAGCTCCGCGACCTGGTCGCATGCGGGTGGGCCCGACGGGTCGACCAGGGCGCCGTCGACCGTCTCCGTCTCGCCGAGCGCCGAGCTGCCACTCCCGTCGAGGTCACCCGACGAGACGTCCACCGTGAGATGCACACCCGTGGCGGCTGAGGCCGAACCGGCCACGATGACCGTGGCTGTCCGCTGCCTCGGGTCAGCCGAGCGCGCCGCCGGGGCCCGCAGCGTGGAGGTCACCGTGTCGGTCACGGCCACGGTCGCAGACGTCGTCAGCGCACTCGAGTCCCACCCCGTCTCCGGCGCCGGTCTCGCGCCGCTGCTGCCGCAGTGCGCCGTGGCCGTCGGCGACGAGATCGTGGACCGAACTGCCCGCGTCGCGCCTGCGGCCGACGTCGCGCTGCTGCCTCCGGTCGCCGGCGGATGACGCCGGACCCGTCCCGTTCCGGGTCGACCGGCACCGATCTCCGGGAGCTGTCATGACCGCGGTAATACAGGCCTTCACGTGCGGCCACCTCACGATCCCAACCGGGTTCCTCCTCGCCGGCCGCGACGGCACCACGCGTGTGCCGATCACGTCCTACCTCGTTGACCACCCCAAGGGCCGGCTCGTCTTTGACACCGGCCTCCACCTGAGCACCCAGACGGACTCGGCCGCGCACATCGGCGAGGTTCTGCATGCCTTCCACGAGTTCGACTACGGCGACGGCGAAGACATCGCCGCCCGTCTCGAACCGGTAGAACGATCGGTAGAACCATCCCGACCCCATGTCGAGAGGCAACGAAGGTTCACGTCAACCGGCGGGTGGGACGTGCGAATGCGAGGTTGCGCAGCGGTAGAACGCGCTTTGCCGTATGCGCAGTCGGAGGCGGTCCCGTTAGAGCGGCGCGGCGTCCCGGTCTGTGGTTGGGTGGAGCGCTCCTTCGGCCAGGCGCAGGGCATGGTCTGGGTCGTGGAGCTGGTGGGGAGCGTGGGTGACCACGACGGTCGCGGTTTGTCGGGTGGTGGTGAGCTCGGCGAGGAGAGCCATGATCTCCCGCCCGCGGGCATCGTCGAGTGCTGCGGTGGGTTCGTCGGCGAGCACGACCGAGGGATTGCCCATGAGCGCTCGGGCGATCGCGACGCGTTGCCGTTCGCCTCCGGAGAGCTGTCCGGGTCGGTGGTGGAGCCGGTCGCTGAGCCCGACGGTGTCGAGCTGGTCGCGGTCGTCGGTGGTGATCTTGCCGTCGAGGTGGGCGACGAGTTCGAGCTGTTGGATGGAGGTGAGGGATGGGAACAGGTTGGCGCTCTGGAAGATGAGGCCGATGTGGTCGCGTCGGACGGTCGCACGGCGACGGTCGGGTGCGTCCGATAGGTCCTCGCCGTCGATGAGGACCTGCCCCTGGTCGGGTCGGCGCAGGAGGCCGGAGACGGCGACGAGGGTGGACTTGCCGGACCCGGACACGCCCGTGACCGCGATGAGCTCGCCGGGTCCGACGGCGAGTGTGGTGCCGTCGAGGATCGTGAGCCGGTCGGGGCCGTCGGCGACGGTGACGTTGATGTCCTGTAGTTGGAGTGTCATGGGTCCTCAGGGCTGGGAGGTGAGGGCGAGGGCGGGATCGACGCGGGTGATGCGTCGGAGGGCGACGAGGCTTCCGAGCATCCCGGCGACGATGAGCAGGGCGGCGGAGGAGATCAGTGATCCGGCTTCGAGTCGGAACGGCACCTCGCCGCCGATGAGCGATCCGGCTCCGACGGCGACGACCATGCCGAGCGCGGTGGCGGTGGCGAGGATGATTGCGAGCTGCCCGAGCGCGTCGCGCACGACGTAGGTCGTCGACGCACCGAGCGCCTTCAACAACCCGATCTGGTGGGTGCGTTGCACCGTCCAGACAGTGAAGAACGCGCCGACCACCAGCGCGGAGATGACGACGAGGAAGGTCCGGATCAGTGACATGGTGGCGCTCTCAGCGGCGAAGCCGGGTGAGCCGTCGTAGGCACCGGCCTTGGTGTACAGGTCCATGCCGTTCTGCTCGGCGATGGCTGCGAGATCGACCCCGCCGGGATCGCGCAGCGCGACGGCGTTGAACCGGTCGCGGTGGTTCTCCCCGTAGACGAGGTTCTGCCAGGTCTCGAGCGAGGTGAACGCGATCGACACATGGCCGTAGGAGCCGCCGTAGGTGAAGCCGAGCACCGGGAGCGTGATGTCGGGTCCGACCACGGTCAGCTCGTCTCCGATCTCGATGCCCTCGTCGGCGAACGCGTCGCTGAGTACCAGACCCCCTGCTTCGAGTGCGTCGTCGCCTCGTTCGTCAGCAGCGAGGAAGCTTCCTGGCGGGGTGCCGAGGAGGGCCAGGTCCACCGTTGCGCCGTCGGGGGTGCGGGCGTTGAAGAACGACAGGCCGACCGGTGCCGCATCGTCTCCGAGGCGGTCCTGCCAGGCTGCGAGCTGGTCGGGGCCGAGGCTGGACCGGCTGAACTCCGAGCCTGAGCCCTCTTGGAACGCCACGTGGGTCAGAGGGAGTCGTCGCAGGCCCGAGATGCCGTCGTCGACGAGGCCGGTTGCCATGCCGGACAGCAGGCCGGCCAGCAGCGACACCAGGGCGATGACCGCACCGACGAGCGCGAATCGGCCACGGGCGACGAGCAGATCTCGCAGGGCGAGGTACACGGGCGAACCTTTCAGCGATAGGACGGAACGTCCCACGCATTGTGGCGTCGAGCGCGGCAGATCGACATCAACCCGGGTGTTGGTCGCGAACCATCCGAAAGGATGACCCCGCCGAGCCGTGCGGGGCTGGGCCCCTATCTAGGCTGGTTCGAGTGCCCGACGACGAAGGAGCCACCCCGGCCCAGAACCGGTCGATGCGCATGCTGCGGGTGGTCCAGCACGTGCTGTTCACCGCGATGGTCGTGCTCGGAGCGGCCCGTTCCGCGTTCGACGACGGGGCCACGGCGGCCGAGGTGGTCGTAGGTGGAGCGCTCCTAGCGTGGTACTGGGAAGGCTCTGAGGCGGCCCGGCGGTGGCGGCGACCCTCGCAACGCACGTGGCTGGCGGTGCTGAGCGGGTTGTGCCTCGCCGCGGTGTGGATCTCAGCCGATTTCGCCTGGGTGTCCTTCGCCGTGTTCGTCACGTTCGCCACCACCCTCGCACCGGCCCCCGCGGTCGCCGCCATCGTGACCATGGCGGCGGGGACCGGCGCGATCCTGGTCGGCCG
>JAIBBP010000228.1 GCA_019694615.1 Microthrixaceae bacterium
ATCGAAGGAGCCGGCCGCACGTCTCAGCCCAGCCGAGATCCCACGGCAATGGCGGGCCGTCGCAACGGGACGTGTCCGGAAGGGCATCAGCCGGGTCATCCCGCAGAAAGAGGGCTTTCTCGATCACTTCGTGCACGAGCAGGACATCCGTCGTCCGCTCGGCCTCCCCGCCCCAAATGACGCCTCGTTGCTGAGGGCGGCCCTCGATGCTGCCGTATCGGTCCGGAGCCCCGTCTTCGCCCCGGCGAAGCGCGTCAAGGGACTGAGCTTGGAGGCCACCGACATCGACTGGAGCCACGGCGATGGGCCAGTCGTGCGTGGCCCGGCCGAAGCGCTCGTCATGGCGGCGGCCGGGCGAACCGTTGCGGTCACAGAGCTCGAGGGCGACGGGGTCGCACGCTTGGCCTGAGTGCCCGGCAGGGCTGAGTTAGACGCGAATGTGCCGGGCCAACCGGCCCGGCACACTCACGCTTGTTCGGTCGGACCGTACTACCAGCGGGGCTGGGTGGCGTTGGCCTGCGCCCGTGCGCCGTTGCACGCGCCACCGGTGACCCGACCGTAGGTCACTGCACCGGAAGCGGTCGTGCGGATGAGGAAGCACGAACCGGACTGCGACAGGGCCGCAGCGGACCACTGGGTGGCCGCGGGCAGCACCGAGATGCTCTTGCCGCCGGTAGCGGCCTGCGCCGGGTTGGCGGCGAAGGTCAGGCTGCCCTCGGCGGTGGCGAGCGCCGCAGCGGTCGAGCCGGTGTAGGACTCGCTGTCGGTGAAGATGACGTTGGCGGCCGTGAGCGCCGTCCGGAGGCTCGACTTCGCGACGCCGTCCTGGGCGCGGGTACGGGCCCCGAGGAAGGTCGGGATGGCGATCGCCAACAGAATGCCGATGATGAGCACGGCGGCCATCAGTTCGATGAGGGTGAAGCCCCCCTGGCCTCGGTTCCGCAGGTGACGGGACATGGTGCATTTCCTCCTGCCCCATCGGGGCGTTGTGTAGCTGACCAGTCCCGATCGGCATCACCCGACGAGTCGGGAGGTGCCGAACGACTCATTTCACGAGTGACACGGCCTTGAACATCGGCAGGTACACGGCCATCAACATGCCGCCCACCGTGACCGCCATGAGAACGATGAGCAGAGGTTCGAGCAGCGATGTCAGCGAGTCCACCGTTGTCTCGACTTCGAGCTCGTACATCGCGGACACTTTCTCGAGCATCGTGTCGACCGCGCCGGCGTCCTCGCCGGCGGACACCATCTGCACCACCATCTCGGTGAAGATCGGCTCCTCCGCCATGGCGTCGGAGATGCGGCCCCCGTGGGACACCGCTTCGGCGATTCGTCCCGCAGCAAGGAACAGCACCCGGTTCCCGGCGGTGTAGCTGGCGACATGCAGCGCATCGACGAACGGAACGCCGGTCTGGACCAGCACGGCAAGGTTCGAGGTGAAGCGGGCCAGCGCCGACAACCGCGCCAGTTTGCCGAATACCGGCACGCGGAGCCGGAACCGGTCCCACCTCAGCCGTCCTGTGTCGGTCTTCTTCCACTTCTTGAACCCCCAGATGAGGAGGCCGCACGAGGTGGCGACGATGGGGAAGTACGACGTCAGCGTGTCGGAGGCGGTGACGACCAGCTTCGTCGGGAGCGGGAGCTCGCCCTTGAGACCGGCGAAGATGTCGCGAAACGTCGGAATGAGGAAGAGCAGCATCGCTGCGACGGTGCAGGCGATGATGAACGCGACCACGGTCGGGTACGCCATGGCGCTCTTGATCTTGCGTCGCAGGCGTGATGCCGCCTCGGTCGCGGTCGCCAGTCGCTCCAGTACGTCGGCAAGCGACCCGGAGTTCTCGCCGGACCGGACCATGGCGACGTAGAACTCGTTGAACCACGAGGGCTGCCGTGCAACGGCGACCGACAGCTGGTCGCCGTTCTCGACATCGGCTCGGACCTCCTCGAGCACCGCCCGGAGACTGTCGTCATCGCACTGCCGACCGAGCACCGTGAGACAGCGCAGGATCGGGATGCCGGCCCCGATCATCGTCGAGAACTGGCGGCTGAACACGGCGAGTGCGTCGGCCCGCTTGGTCGCCCCGAATCCGGGGATCCGCATCTCCTGTTGGAACGAGTGCCCGCGTTTGCGCTTCACGTCGACGGGTCGCATCCCCATCCGGCGAACGCGCTCGGCGACGGTGTCGGTCGACTCGCCGGTCAGGACGCCCTCCTGCATCTCGCCCTTCGCGTCGAGCGCCTTGTATGCATAGGTCGTCGGCATCTGTCCCCATCGGCCGCCACGCGGCTTCGATGAGGCCAATGCCCCGAGCACGACGCTCATATCGGGCCGATCCGCGCCGATGGAGAGCGGTGAGCAACACCGATCCGCGATCGAGCGCGCCGACGCTGACCCGACCCGTTCGCCGCCGCCTCGGCGAGGTGCTGGTCGAGCAGGGCGCGATGACCGACGACGCGCTGACCCGCGCGCTGGAGATCCAGCGCGAACGCGGCGGACGCCTCGGCGAGGTGCTCCTCGAACTGGGGATGATCCGACCGAACCAGCTCCTGCGGGCGGTCGCCGAGCAGTACGGCCTCGGATTTCTCGACCTCGAGAGCGTCGACATCGACCGGACGCTCGCACAGAGGATCCCCGAGCCACTGGCTCGCCGACATCGGGCGCTGCCGGTGAGCAGCGAAGGCGACACGATCGTCGTCGCGATGGCCAACCCCAACGACGTCATCGCCCTCGACGATGTCCGGGCGATCCTGCGCCAGCCCGTACGCGCCGTGCTCGCCGACCCCAATCAGATCCTCAACGCGATCGCCCGGTCGTCCCAGGGAGACGAGCACGTCCAGGCGGCGATCCGTCTTGCGATGGCCGATGCGAGCGAGGTCGAGGTCGATTCGGATCAGCGAGTCGTCACCGCCGGTGCCGACGACGCTCCGATCGTCCGCTTCGTCGATCTGGTGATCGGCAAAGCCCTCCAGGACCGGGCGTCGGACATCCACATCGACCCGACGGCCACCTCCCTCCGCGTGCGCTACCGCATCGACGGCGTGCTCCACGAGGTGATGGATGCACCGCGCATCCTCCAGGCCGGGATCGTCAGTCGCATCAAGGTGATGGCCAACGTGGACATCGCCGAAAAGCGCGTTCCCCAGGACGGCCGCATCTCGATGGTCATCGGCGGGCGGTCCATCGATCTTCGCGTTGCCACCGTCCCTACGGTCTACGGCGAGGCAGCGGTCATGCGCATCCTGCGCCGTGACGACGGCCTTCAGCCGATCGACGAGCTCGGCATGCACCCGAGCCAGTTCGAGCGCTTCCGTGCATCGTTCCGCAGGAGCTGGGGGATCGTGCTCGTCACGGGACCGACCGGTTCGGGCAAGACGACGACCCTGTACTCAGCGCTCCGCGAGCTGAACGACCCCAGCCGCAACATCATGACCATCGAGGATCCCGTCGAGTACCGCCTCGAAGGCGTCAAGCAGGTCCAGGTTAACAACCGGGCGGGGCTGACGTTCTCCCGAGCGCTTCGGTCCATGTTGCGTGCCGACCCCGATGTCGTGCTCGTCGGCGAGATCCGAGACAAGGAGACCGCGACAATTGCCGTCGAGGCGTCGCTCACCGGACACCTCGTGCTGGCATCGGTCCACACCAACGACGCTGCATCCACGCCGATCCGGCTGATCGAGATGGGCGTCGAGCCCTACCTGGTCACCGCCGGCCTTCGTGGGGTGCTCGCGCAACGTCTGGCTCGACGGCTGTGCGACTCCTGCAAGGCGCCTCACCGTCTCTCTGCCGCCGAGGCGATCGGAGCGGGGATTCCGACCGCACTCCTCGACGACGACGGCGCATTCACGAGCTTCACCACCGTCGGTTGTGAGAAGTGCGGCGGCACCGGCTACCGGGGTCGCTTCGCCGTCAACGAGTACCTCGACGTCGACGAGATGGTCGGCCAGTACATCCTTGAGCGCCGATCGAGTGCCGACATCGAGTCCTACGCGGTCGGCGAAGGCATGTTCACGCTGCGCACGGCTGGTTTGCACAAGGTCAAGGACGGTCTCACGACCATCGAGGAACTCCTGCGCTGTATCGGCTGAGCGCCTCGGCGCTCAGCCGACAGACAGATCGTCCACCGGGACCGCGGCGGCGTCCGCCGCTTCGTCGGGCGGTCCGGTCCGGAATATCCGCGCCGCCAGTGTCATCTCCACGAGGCGGTCCGACTCCTGGTCGATCTGAACCTCATCGATCACCATGACACGGGGGAGGCGCGACGCCGCGATCAGGAACGCCTGGACCTGGTCGAGCGAACCGAGCAGCACCAGGTCGACACCGATTCCCTGGAGGCCGGCGATCGACTTCACCGTCGACCCGGCCGGCCGTGGGTTCAGCGCGCGAACAACACAGCCGGTCGCACGCGCCGCCTCGTCGACGAACAACAGATACGCGCCGAGTTCGGGGGCGTCGGGCACGGCTGTCCGAGCCCGTTCCAGTGCCGAAACAGACTCGTCGCCGCCGTCCTCGAATCGTTGTGCCGACGCCACCATCGCGGTGAGTCTTGCCTCCTGTCCGGACGCGGCCTCGGTTCGCAGTACGGACTCCTCGACGGCCGCGGCCCTGGGGCGCCACATCAGGAGCCAGACCAGTGCGATGGCGAGCAGGAACGCCGTCGCGTAGACGGCCCGTCGTGCAGTTCGGCTCATGGCTCGACCTCTGGCTCAGGTTCGGGTGGCACGACATCGGACAGGTCGCTGTCGAGTTCGAGCGAGATGGTGAACGTCACCACGCCGGCGGCACCGTCGACATCGGCGGTCCCGGCAGCGGACAGCCACGGGCGCTTGACGCCTGGTACTGAGGCCAACGCTGCCAGCCATGCAGAGGCCGACGCGGACGTCGGGGCCTGCGCCGTCAACTCGATCGACCCCGGCGTCGTTCCGGTCGCCGTCTTCAATGACGCACTCGCGCTCATCGAGAGGAGGATCGTGTCGGGAGGGATCGTCGATCGAACCTGTGCGAGAAGCATTTCCCACGGAACCCGCTTCTTCGCGATCGACTCGATGCGGGCGTCGCCCTGCTTCAGCTCGACGGCATCGGCCCGCGCCTCGGACATCTTCTCAAGCTTCGCTTCGAGCCGCGAAACTGCCGACTCAGCGGCCTCCGCTTCGTCAACTGCGCCGGTCCGATCCGGTCCGGTCGCGTCGGTGGCCAACCACCCGAGCGCAGCGGCGAAGACTGCGATAGCGACAGCGCGGATTGCCACCTTCCTGTGGGAGAGGGGTGGCGGTGGCGGGAGCAGGTCGAGGCGCGCCGGCCCGTTCCCGGTCGTCGCCGGATCGAGCACCAGGCCGAGCACTGGGGCGAACTCGCTCCGGGTGTGGTGCTCGAGGTCGGTGACATCGTCGTCGGTCTCGCCGAGCACGCCGACCGACACGTCATCACCGAGCACCGATCCGAGCGGAAGCTCGATGCGGGTCGCGCGGTCGAGGTCGCCGAACAGCGACACGGTTCCGACCGGGGTCGCACCAGCCTGGAGCGAGTAGTACTCCAACGTGCCGGCGACCGCCGCGACGATCGGGTCGGTTCGCTCCATCGTCGCCGTCGCGGTCGATCCAGACCCCGCGGAGCCGCGGGTTCGGAACCGTTCGACGAACGCCAGATCAGCGTCGAGATCGGCCGCTCCGGACTCGTGGTCGTCGGCGACGCCGACCTGGCGGGTGAACCGCACGACGTCTCCCTCGACGACCACG
>JAIBBP010000082.1 GCA_019694615.1 Microthrixaceae bacterium
CTCCCGCACCGCCTCAGTTCTCGCCGGCATACACGCCGCCGGCCGACCCTCCCTACGGAGGCCAGCAGCCACTTGGCCCACCGACGGGATTTCCGGCCACCGGCAACATCACCGTGAGAAAGAAGTCGAACGTTCCGGTGATCCTGTTGGTTCTCGGCGTGATCGTCATCCTCGGGGTCGGCGGGTGCGTCGCGATGCTCGTCGTCGTCGGCGACCGTGTCGAGGAAGCAGCTACGGACAACGACGCCACTCCTATCCTGCCGAATATCGATTTCGACACTGACGAACCCCCCGCCACCATCGAGGGCGGAGGACCGGCCGGCACGCGTGAGGCGCCGCTGCCGATGGGCACCGAGATCGATCTGGGGAACGGCTGGCGGGTCACCGTCGTGTCGGCCGACATCGGCCCCGACGTTGCGGCGGCGGTCGAGAGCGCGAACGAGTTCAACGAGCCTGCCCCCGAAGGCTCGCGCTACATCCTCGTCAACCTCAAAGCGACGTTCGCCGGACGGCCCGATGCCTCCACGGAGACGCCGTTCTTCGGTTTCGACTACTCGGTGTTCGGTTCGGCCAACGTGGAGCGAGGTGCCTTCGACACGATGGCCAGCGCACCGGAGCCCGAGCTCGACAACTCAAGCGAGCTGGCCGCCGGCGGCGAAGCGGAGGGCAACGTCGTGCTCACGGTCGGTGCCGACGAGACCAACCTCGTCATGCGCCTCGAACCGTCGATGTCATTCGACTCGACCGAGGCCTGGGTCGCCTTGGGCTGAGCCTGACCCAACTGGCAGCTCGGCTTGCGGCAGGTCGATCAGGACAGGTCGACGACGGCGACGTTCGGAAACGCGCGGCAAGCCGCACGATGTCGGACCGATCGCCCGTCACCACCACACCTCTGCCGACCTCGACCGCGGTGGCGACAACATGTGGGTCGGCGAGATGTTCGGAACCGGCTCTGCACCTGCCCGTGCGGCCGGGCCGCGGGCCGCAACCGGGCCACCATGTCTCACTGTCAGACCCTCGCGGGATCATCGGGCCATGGCTACCTGCACGCACTGCTCCAACGACCTGTCCACCGGCACGAGCTGCACCGTCGAGGCGTTGCACATGAACGGCCGTCGCTTCTCCCTGGTTCGCCACCGCCGCCGACGAGGCGACACCAACGGCCGATGCGGCGACTGCGGCGTTCGCGACGGCGGGCTCCACCACCTCGGCTGTGACCTTCAGCGATGCCCGGGGTGCGGGGGCCAACTCATCTCATGCTGGTGCAGTTGGGACGAGTTCCCCGAACGGGAGCGGGAGCCCGACGCGTGGGATGAGCAGGCAGCGTTCGATGACGATGCGGACGTGATCCCGCTGGCGCCGAGCAGGCCTGTCGGGCCTGTCGGTCCGCCTCGCGGTCAGGTGCCGCTCGCCGTCGCTGTGGCACCCTGTCGGGCCCGCCACCACGCGGATCTGGCGTCGGTGGCGGAGTGGTGTCTGGCTTCCGGACGTTCGGTCGACCTCGACATCGCCGCGATGGCGTTCGAGCTCCTGCTCAATCGCTTCGGCGGTTCCGAGTCGCCGCTGCGCCGCCCCGACGTCGCTCACCTCCAGCAGATCGATGTGCCCAACTGGTGCGCGATCGCCGATACCCGATGGCCCGCGTCAGTGGCGTTCAACGTGTGGTCGGTGCTCACGTGGATGGACGACGTCGGCCGGATTCCGCCTGGCTCCGATCCGCTCGATGCGCTGCGCGAACCGTTGCGTTGCTACGGCGGCCTCGATGCCGACGGATGTGAGCAACCCGACGGATCGCCCCGCGATGTCGACTGCCAGTGCTACCTCCCGTTCGACCCGACAGTCCCCGCGGGCATGATTCAGCGGGTCGTCAGCCAGCGCCACCTCGAGCCGCTCATCGCGCTGGTGCATCCGCCCGACCCGTCGTCGCTCGACACCTTCGAGCACGCTGCGCCGCTGTTGCGCCTTCGCAAGCGACTCCGGTCGGTCGACTACCCGATTGACGTGGAGGTCGTCGACTGGTCGTTCGCCGGTCGTACCGACGCTGTCGGCACGACGCCTCCGCTTTGGCTCTACCGCCACGAGCCGAGCGCCCGGCGCGGATACGACCTATTGGGCCTCGACGAGGACGGACACGTCTTCCAGGTCACCCGTGATCGCCGGCGGAAGGCGGGCTACCGGTGGAAGGCGTCTCCAGACACAGGAGTACGTCGTGCGTTCTCCTACTGACGGCACCTGGTTGACGTTCAGTCCGACCGCTCCTTGCGGCATACGTTGCGGCATTCGCCCAGGCCCTCGATGCTGGTCACCACCGTCTCGCCATCAGCGAGATACCGCTGGGGGTTTCGGGCGTGCCCGACCCCGCCGGGTGTCCCGGTCGAGATGACATCTCCCGGTTCGAGGGTGACGATGCGCGAGATGTACGCCACCAGGGTCGACGGAGAGAACACCAGGTCCGCGGTGTCCGCCTCCTGCATGATCTCGCCGTCGACCTCACATCTGATCGCCCGTGACGGTCCCGGCGATTCGTCGCTCGTGACGAGCCATGGCCCCAGGGGGGTCGAATGCTCGAAGGTCTTGCCCTGGAGCCACTGCAACGTGCGGTTCTGGTAGTCGCGTACCGATATGTCGTTGAGCACCGCGTAGCCGGCGATCACACCTGGGGCGTCGGCTTCGGAGACGTGACGCGCCCGCGCACCGATCACCACGGCGAGCTCGGCCTCCCAGTCGACACGCGCGGACACCGCCGGGAGCACGATCTCGTCGTTCGCCCCGATGAGGCTCGATCGGAACTTGGCGAACAGCGTCGGATGCTCGGGTAGTTCGCGACCCATTTCCAGAATGTGGTTTCGGTAGTTGAGGCCGACGCATATGACCTTGTCGGGGTTCGTTACGAGCGGCGCGTAGTCGAGGGAGTCCAGCGGGCGCCGGGGCCCGTCGCCTGCGGCCAGCGATCGCCACGAGGGCATCCGGAGGAGCGACCCCACGTCGGGGACGCCGAGCTCGACGGCATCGTTTCCATCGATACGAACAGCGACGGTCCGGCCGTCGACGCGAACGGTTGCCAGCTTCACGATCGGGTTCCCTCCAGATCGGCCGAGTAGGGCTCGCGGGTGAATGTAGGCCAAACGACTCATTCATCCCCGCTCGATGCCGATAGGAGAGCAACGCCCATATCGGGTTTCGCGAAGAGGGGGGTAGGCCATGCCCGATCGGAATGACCGAACCGACCGAACCGAGCAGCGACACCGCAACCGAGAGATCGGGCTCGGACTCGTCGGTGTCGCACTGACAATGGCGATTGGCTACACGACGGTGCAGAGTCAACGTTCGCTGGACCGGATCGAGAACGAGCGCCACGAGGAGGAGACGGCTCACCGCGACGCCGTGGACTTCACGACGACCTACTTCGCCTCAACATGCTCGGAGCGCATGGAGCAGGTGTCGTTCCCGCTCACCCAGTGGATGAACTGGCGCGAGGGGCAGATGGTCCGCGTGTACGAGGCACCCGCCAAGCCGAACAAGTACGTGCCCTTCTGGCCGTCGGAACCTCAGGTAATGGGGACGTCCCAGGAGGCCGGGCAGCCACTGGCCGCTCCCGATGCCGAACAGCTCCGACAGGAGCAGCAGAGACAGGACATGGAGCGATTGGGCGGAATTCGGGAAGCGGTCGAGAAGGAGCACTACCAGCTGTCGCTTCGCGAACCGATACCCGCCACCGAGCGGGAGTCGGTTGAAGCGCAGTGCCTGAACGGCCGGAGCCAGGGCCAGAACATGGTGCAACCCGAGATCCCGACCGAGATCGTCCAGGTGAGCCCGCTGTCGGACAAGCGCACCCGCGTCGTGGTCCGCGTCATCGCCGACCTGGCAAACTCCGATCACATCGCCGATCGCGAGTCCGTCTACTCCTTGCTGCTCGTTCGCACCGATGACGGACTCAGGCTCAAGAGCCTTGCCGGGATCATCGTCGGAGACGGGTAGTTCCACCGTCCGGAGTCTGAGCACTCGTGCAACCATGAGGCAATGGCGACCGAAATCACGCAACGCGAGCTTCGCGACTCCAGCGGATCGATCATGAGGCGGCTCGCCGACGGGGAGTTGTTCGTCGTCACGCGCAATGGGGTTCCTGTCGGTGAGCTGTCTCCACTCCACCGACACCGGTTCGTTCCTGCCGCTGGTGTCGTTGCGCGGAGGCGGCGTTCGATCCGCTTCCATTCGATCTCGACGCAACGGAAGGCGTGACCCATCAGGGCGGGCGCAACCACCACTCTCGATGTCTGAAGAATGTACTTCGCAAACTAACATTCAGCACAGCGAGCCGGCGCTGAGGATCGAAGACATCGGCCGCGCCACCGGCGGAGCGCTCCTCGTATACCTCGCTCCGGGCGAGCAACGACTGGACGTTCTCGCCTGGGACGAACCCGCGAGTGCGCGTCGCGCTGCATGGCCCAGTTGCATCAAGTTCGGCCAATTCAGTCACCAACTCCACATTTGGATCGACGGGAGCGGGGTCCAACGACACCCGACCTCCGCTTGAGTCCGCCGAGGACCAGCGGCCGCGCGCCGCGCCTGTCATGGCGATCAGTGTCGGGACGTTGCCTCTGCTGCTGCTGGAGATCGTTCGAGACGAACTGTGCTCGTGGCCGTCGGCCTTCCGAGACCGCATCGCAGTTGCTGCCGATCACTCACCAAACGGCGCTAGGTCCGCTCGTTGCGAGAACGCCACGGTCGTCGTCGGTGTCGGGCGATACGGTTCGTCCATGAAGACCCACGACGTCCTCAACCAGCCTCCGCCGCTCCCCGACTACGACCTCTACACGTCGGACCCGGTGCTGCCCGCGGCTGTTGCACGCGAGGGTGCCGCGTGGGCGGCCGACGACATCGCCGCGTTCGCCCGAGAGGTCGGAACGGCGGACTGGTTCCACGAGGGGCACCTTGCCAACGAGCACACGCCTGAGCTGCACACTCACGACCGGTACGGCAGTCGCATCGACGAGGTCGAGTTCCACCCGGCGTGGCATCGGTTCATGGAGACGTCGATCCGTCACGGTCTTCACTCGCTCCCCTTCGAACGGGCTGCCGGCGAAGGTGCACGTGTCGCCCGGGACGCGCTGTTCATGACGATGAGCCAGGTCGAGGCCGGCCACGGCTGTCCGATCTCGATGACCACGTCGGTCGTGCCGGCGCTGCGGGTCGAGCCGGCCCTCTCGGAGGTGTGGGAGCCCGCCATCCTGAGCCGTACGTACGACCCCCGCCTCGTGCCCATCACCGAGAAGGGTTCGGCGATCCTCGGCATGGGCATGACCGAGAAGCAGGGCGGGTCCGATGTACGGGCCAACACCACCGTCGCAACACCGGTCGCCGGCGAGGACCGGCTCTACCGGCTGGTCGGCCACAAGTGGTTCACTTCCGCGCCGATGTCCGACGGTTTCCTCGTGCTCGCGCAGGCACCCGGCGGGCTCACATGTTTCCTGCTGCCACGAGTTCTCCCCGACGGCACCCGCAACACGCTCCGCATCCAGCGGCTCAAGCACAAGCTCGGCAATCGCTCCAACGCGTCGAGCGAGGTCGAGTACGAGGATACGGTCGTACACCGCGTCGGGGACGAAGGCCGCGGCGTCACGACGATCATCGAGATGGTGAGCCACACCCGCCTCGACTGTGTGGTGGGTTCGACCGCGCTCATGCGGCAAGCCGTCACGCAGGCGGCGTGGCACGTCGCTCACCGCGAGGCGTTCGGGTCGAAGCTGATCGACAAGCCGCTCATGCAGAACGTGCTCGCCGACCTCGAAGTCGAGGTAGAGGTGGCAACCCTCATGATGATGCGACTGTCGGGGGCATTCGATCGGGCCGAGGTCGACCCTACGGAGAAGGCACTGCAACGCCTGGCGACGCCGGTCGCCAAGTACTGGGTGACCAAGCGCTGCTCCGAGCTGGCGCGCGAGGCAATGGAGTGCCTCGGCGGCAACGGCTACGTCGACGACTCGATCATGCCGCGGCTCTACCGGGAGTCACCGGTGAACGCGATCTGGGAGGGGTCGGGCAACGTGATCGCGCTCGACGTGGTCCGGGCCCTGGCGAAGTCACCCCAGGTCGCCGACGCATTCCTCGCCGAGATCGACCAGGCCGCCGGCGGCAACGCCCGCCTCGATCGGGCAGCGTCGGAGCTGCGGGGACACCTCGCCCACATCGCCGATCCCGAGGCCGACGCCCGCCGCCTCGTCGAGATGCTCGCTGTCACCTGGGGCGGGTCGCTCGCAGTGCGCTACGGCGACCCCGCGGTGGCCGATGCCTGGGTCGACTCACGCATCAACCACAACTACGGCCACCTCTACGGCACGCTCAGCCCACGCCACGATCTCGCCGCGATCGCCCGGCGAGCGGTAGTGGCGGGCTGAGGCCGCCGTGCCCGCCAGCCCTGCCCCGCAGCCCGCCGGCCCCCGCCCCGCCAACTTTGGGGGATTCGCGCGACCTGTTCGCACGAATCCCCCAAAGTACGTGTGCGTTTCGGTGTGACCCTGGGACAATGACTGCAAGACACGAAGGAGACGTCTGTGGCTTTCAAGGGAGAGGTGTTATCAATCGGTGCGCTTCTGGAGCGCTCTCTGACGGCTTCCGACTTCAACCCCAGCGCCCGTATGGGGGTGCTCCATACGGCTGCAGACAACGCTGCGCGCTGCGCTCGCCGCTTGATTGCCGGGGAGTCGCCCGAGCAGAGCTGGCGGTTCGGGATCCTCCAAACCCTCGACGACTACTCGTCGACATATCGCCGGGGTGGCTCCGACCTGGCCGCCCAGGTTTTCGCCGCAGAACCCGCCCCCACCGGATCGGCGCAGCTCGACGCAGCGTTCGCAGCGTTGGCCGAACACCTTGCTGAGCGGGATGGCTGGGCAACCCCGGCTTGGGCGCTCAATCCCGAGCGGCGGACCACCGAATGGTACCCGGCAGTGCCGGCGATCTTCCGCGCCGAGGCTAAGCAGGAGGCACCGCTGGCCTTTCGCAAGCGTGGCATCTACATCACGCAACGGTCGCTGAGTCGGGCGTGAGCGAGCACGCTGCCGCTCTCGACGCCGAGGGCGTCCAAGCCCTCTTCCAGCAGCTCTCCGACCGACTCGATGCGGTCGGCGTGCACGCTCAGCTCTACGTAGTGGGTGGAGCGGCGATGGCGTTGGCCTACGACAGTAGCCGCCTCACCCGAGACGTAGACGCGCTCTTTGTGCCGGCCCCCGAGGTAAGAGCGGCGGCCGAGGCCATCGCAGCGGACCACGGCCTGGAACCCGACTGGCTGAACGACGCCGCGAAAGGATTCCTGCCTGGTCAGGACGATCGACCAGTCACGGTGTTCGAGT
The DNA here is from genome assembly GCA_019694615.1 of Microthrixaceae bacterium. GTDB lineage: Bacteria > Actinomycetota > Acidimicrobiia > Acidimicrobiales > Microtrichaceae > SSF14. The sequence continues at coordinate 7,347 of JAIBBP010000082.1, forward strand.
CGGAATCGCTACTCGTACAGGTTGCCTCGCCCGAGTATCTGCTGGCGATGAAGCTGCACGCATCGCGTGACGAACGTGATCTGGATGACGCAGCGACGCTGTTCCTCCACCTTGGATACAGCACCGCCGAAGAATGCATCGACCTGCTGGCAAGGAGCTACTCGTCCCGCCAGCTGATGCCGCGGCTTCGGTACGTCGCCGAGGATGTCGCAGCTCGCGCAGCTGAGCGCCGAGAACCGGCTCCGTAGGCTGCGTACTCCGGTCAACTTTGGGGGATTCGCGCGACCTGTCCGCACGAATCGCCCAAAGTACGAGGAGCGCTGGCGGTCGATCGACTGACTGTCACACCTCACTCGTATCGTTCCGATCGCCGCCCCTGACCGGGCGAGATCGGCGCTCGGCGCTCTCCAACATCCCGCTCTCCCGGCGCCGCTAGGGCGCGGAAGGAGACCGCCATGAACCGCGACCTTGCCGCCGATGCGATCGCCCGGCTCGCCACTGACCTCGACGCGCCAACGCTGGCGATGCTGCTCTCGACAGAGTCGTTCGACCGGCCTGTCGACATCCTCCTCCGCTCGTGGGAGCCGTGGCTTCGCGACGGAGGTCGTCCGGGCTCTGCGTCCTATGTCGGCCCGCTCGAGCGGTCGCGGGTCACTGCCGCCCGAGCAGCAAGCCGCGGCCTGAGGGTGCGCGACCCCGGTCGCCGGGGCGCGGATCGCGAGATCGATCGCCCCCACCTCGTCGAGCTGTCGCTGGCTGCAGCCCGCGGCACCGAGCGGCGGTGCGTCACCTTGTGGGTAGCCGTGATGATGTGGGGCAGCGGAACGCTCAATGGGCGGGGGCCGTGGCGCACGGCCGAGGGTCTTGCCCACCCAGACCTCGGCACGCTCCTCGTGGAATCGCACCGGTGTGTCCGCAACGGCGACCTGTCGGGTGCCTACGCCATCGCGCAGAACATCCCGGGTTCGGGCGAAGCGACGTTCACGAAGTGGTTGTGGGCTGCGGGTCTCGCGTTCGACAACCGCGAACGCGGCGCGTTGATCCTCGACGACCGCGTTCGCTCCGGCCTTGCCGCTCTCGATCTCAAACCGAGGCGCACAGGCGACGGCTACGCCGGCTATGTCTCGGCGATGCACGCCGCGGCCGAGCGCTTGCGAGCAACCGGGTTCGAGCACGTCACCGCCGAGCGCCTCGAGTGGCTGCTGGGGAGCGATCTCGAACGCTCAATCCGATAATCTGATGTTGTGCCTGACGTGACCGCCACCGACGCCGCACGCAACTTCGCGGATCTCCTCGATGCAGTCGAACACCGCGAGGAGCACTTCACCATCATCAGGAGAGGCAAAGCGATCGCCCACCTCGACCCGGTGAGTCGAGGCGGAGGTCGGGACGTCAAAGCGATGCTGCGCCGGCATCGACCTGACCCAGCGTGGGCGGACGACCTCGGCGCAGTTCGCTCGCTGCTCGTGGTCGACGACCGATCGTGACCCGCCTCCTACTCGACACCACCTTCCTGATCGATGCAGAGCGAGGCGCTGTGGACGTCGACGGGGTCATCCAGGACGACGATGACGTAGCTGTTGCTACGGTCACCATCGCCGAACTCCGCGTCGGTGCCCTGCTCGCACGAGGCCGTCGCAAGGCGGCTCGCCACGCCTATGTCGACGACGTCATCGCGACGATCCCCGCACTCGGCTACACCCTCGACGTCGCCGAAGCACACGCCGGGCTCCTGGCGGAGCTCCGACTCCGGGGCAAGCCCCGCGGTGCCCATGATCTGATCATCGCAGCGACCGCCAAGGCGTTTGACCGCACGATCGTCAGCGCGGACAGCAGCGCGTTCCGCGACTTGTCGGGTATCGAAGTCCGCAGCCATCGGTAGGAGAGCGCCGCCCGCCTTCGGTGAAGACGCGCCACGCCCATACGTGGACCCAAAGGGTGCGCTCAGCTTCCGGCTGCGGCGCTCACAAGCTGCGGTACGAGCCATCGGGCATGTTCCACCAACGCGGAACCAGCGAGGTGAAGGCCGTCGGGTCGATCCTTCTCCCCTCCATCGCGACTGTCGATCCATTGGGCGACGTTCAGGACCTGGGCGCCTCGCTCCGCGGCCGCTCCGAGGATCGCCCCGTTCCACGTCGCCACCCAGTCAGGATCGCAGTTGGTGTCGGTGCCGTCGCCCTTGCAGAAGAACAACCCTTTCGGTCGAAGGGGCACCGCGACTGTCGTCAGCAGAACCTTCGCCCCCGACGACGACAGCGTCGCCACCGCCTCACCCAGCACCGTCTTACGGACGACGCCGGCGTCGGTTGACAGGAACGGCGCGTCGTCCACGCCGTTGAGGTCCGACACCACTCCCGCGTACACCACAACGACGTCAGGGCGAATCGTCGACACGGCCTCTGCCCAGACCACGCGCCAGTCGGGGCACGTTTCACCGCCCAGCGAACACCCGAGATCGGTCCGGTCCCACACCCGGATCGACGGGTTGCCCAGGTTGGACAAACCGTTGGCGGCACCACGACCGGTCGAATCGCCGACAACGAGCACATCCACCTGTCCATCGCACCCCGCCCCCGACGGGTCGGCGATCTCCTCGACCGTCGACGGGTCGAACCCATCCCCACCCTCGAACGCGGAACCGGGGGTGGCGAGCGGGACACATGCCGTGGTCGCCGGAGCCAGCGTCGGCTCGCCGTCAGCGGGATTGGAGACGGTGCCGGCACCGATCGATGTTGGCGATGTGGTCGCCGGGAGGGTCGGATCGGGTACGACATCGAGGTCGGCCGCGACCTGCTCTGTCGGGGTCCTGCCGTCGGGAACGGCGATCACGAGAGCCGCTACGGACACCGCGATGGCCCCGACGAGTCCCGCTGCCAATCCCTCCTTCGGAACCCTTCGCTCCAACACCGGCAACTCCACGACGCGGTGCATCAGCTCGGCTATAGCGATCGACACCGGCAACGCGACGACCAGGCGCAACCACAGCGGTCGACCCGGACCGATCGCGACGATCAACGGCCAGTGCACCAGATACAGCACGAACGAGATCCGACCCAGGTGAACGACGGGACCGAGTGCCAGTACGGACGAGAGTGGACCGTTCGCCAGTGCACCGGCGACGAGCACTGCGCACCCGACGGCCACCGCCGCGAACCCTCCGCGCGGCAGCCACGAGGCATCCGGTTCCACCACGAACGCGGCCCCGACGAACGCCCCCAGCGCGACCGCACCCGCCGAGCCGAACGCGGCACGCCACCGCTCCGGAGGGGAGAAGGGTCGCTCCCGCCACCACCACGCCATCGCCGCCCCGACGACGAGGGCCACAGCGCGCACGTCGGTGCCGAGATAGGCGCGGTCAGGGGCATCGGCGAAGTGGAATCCCATCGCGATCGACCCGGCACCCAGGATCAGCAGTACCACCGGCATCGCCCACCGGCCGAACCGGCAGGAACGAGCGGCCAACTCCAGCACGCCGGCAACCACGACGGGCCACACGAGGTAGAACTGCTCCTCGATCGCCAAGCTCCAGTAGTGCCGCACCGGTGACGGGGCGGCGAACTGGCCGATGTATCCGTCGTGGGCAGCCTGATACCAGTTCGCGATGTGGGCGAAAGCTGCGCCGAGCTCAGCGGGAACGGTGCGCTGACGGTCTGCACCCCACACCCCGGCGAGAGAGGCCACGGCGATCGCTGCGAGCGTCACCCATGCCGACGGCCACAATCGACGCATCCGCCGCGCCCAGAACGACCCGAGTCCGATACGGCCGGTCCGATCGTGCTCGGCCACCAGCAGCGTCGTGATGAGGTACCCCGACAACACGAAAAACAGGTCGACGCCAATGAATCCACCGGGAAGGAGGTTGTGGTCGGCGTGGTAGACGACGACCGCAACGACAGCGATGGCCCGCAGCCCGTCGAGCGAGGGGTTCCTCTCCAGCCCGCGCCTCGAAGGCACCGCCGTCGAACCGGTTGAGACGTCCGACGTTGGACTTTCAGTGTCGATGTCGATCACCCCTCGGCATCTTTGGTCATCGAACCGTAGCGGTACGAGCGATTCCAACAGCCCGCCCGTCTACGCACGACACGATCGCCACAGCGTCGGCGTCCACCTCGTAGATCGCCTCCTGATCGAAGTGACGCGCGACCTCGATCACGTCGTCACGCGGAACACCGACGACGGCGAAACCCTCCTCGCCGTATCCCGTGCGTGCATCGCTGCCGATCGCCCGCAGCACCTCGGCACCAAGCAACTGCAGGTCGGTCGCCAGACGTTCATTCGCTGCCGCGTTCTCCTCCGGAGTCCGCCGCTCGCCGAACGGATCCCAAGCGGTCAGGAGAAACACGGGCGGGCGGACCGGCAACACGGCGGCACCATCGGGACCGTTGAGCGCCACCCAAACCCCGCGCTCCACCTCGATCCGGAGTACCGCGGTGGCGTACTGCGCCCACCGTTCCTCGTCGCCGTCCACGTCGCCCCTCTCCCAACCTCAGCACAGCTCGATCAGCTCAGCTCGATCGGGACCGACCGATCAGCACGGCTCGATCATGTTCTCAATGGTCGGGGGCAACGATCCCTCGATCAATGTGGTGGTCGTCCCGCCCGGGCAGTCCTCCACCGACCGACCGTCAGGGGTCGAGTTCAACACGACGAGCCCCAGAATCGCCAGCGTCGCGATTACCAACAGCAATCCAATCAACCGGAACACACTCGCATCCTTCCACGAGGCGTCTGCTGCCGCTGCTCGACCCGGCCTGTTCGGTGCCGGCGAGCTCCTCCTCGACAGCGAGTGAACAACGACCCCCGTTCACGCCCCAGCGTCAAGGAGTGCGACCTCGTACGCGGCGAGCTGGTCGTCTGATGTGACAAGTACGAACGCGGACGAGATCGCCTGAGCAATCAGCATCCGGTCGAAGGGATCGCGATGATGCGGCGGCAACTCCGCGGCGAGCACGCCGTCCTCCACCGTGATCGAACGTTCGACGAACCCGGAAGCTCGCAGCTGCGCCACCATGTCATCCGGGTACGACAACTTGCCCGAAGCACGTTTGATCCCCAACTCCCACGGAGTCACCGCTGAGAACGCGACCTCGTCCGCGCCGACGATCATGTCCACGCAGCGCGGCCCCAGCCGCGGGTCCGATGTCAGCCACCACAGCACCACGTGGCTGTCCAGCAGCAACCTCACGAATCGGCCGAAGCCTCGGACTGGGCAAAGGCTTCGAGGACGTCGGGATCCGAGCCGACGATGTCGCCGGCTATCTCGACTCGTCCAACCCATGCCCCGGGCTGCCGTCGGGGTCGTGGCGAAGGCCACGGAATGATCTTCGCGACCGGACGGCCGTTCCGAGCGACGATCACGTCATTTCCCAGTTCCGCTTCGCGAATGAGCTCCGAAAGCCGGGTCTTCGCCTCATGGGTGTTCACGACGTGCGTTGTCACGGTGCCATCATAACCAGACTTAGCTAAGTCCGACTTACCCCACCTCGCCACGACAATGCGAGCATGAGTACGAATGATCGACCGGATCCACTATCCCCCCGAGCTGCCGATCAGTGAGCGGCACGATGACCTGCTCGCCGCGATCGGCGAGTACCAGGTGGTCGTCGTCGCGGGTGAGACCGGCTCGGGCAAGAGCACGCAGCTTCCCAAGCTGTGCCTCGAACTCGGTCGGGGAACCGCCGGCCGGTGGATCGGCCACACCCAACCTCGACGGATCGCGGCCCGCTCGATCGCCGAGCGCGTCGCCGAGGAACTGGAGAGCAGCGTCGGCGAGGTCGTCGGCTACAAGGTGCGCTTCAACGACGAGGTTGGGCCGGACACCTCGATCAAGGTGATGACCGACGGCATCCTGCTCGCTGAGATCCAGCGCGATCGGACGCTGTCGAAGTACGACACGATCATCGTCGACGAGGCCCACGAACGGTCGCTCAACATCGACTTCCTCCTCGGTTACCTCAAGCAGCTGCTGGTACAGCGCACCGACCTGAAGCTCATCATCACTTCGGCGACCATCGACACCACTCGCTTCAGCGAGCATTTCGGCAACGCTCCGATCGTCGAAGTCGAGGGCCGCACCTACCCCGTCGAGGTCCGCTACCGACCCCTCGACGACCCGACCACCGGCGAGGACCCGAGAGATCAGGTCGAGGGCATTTGCGACGCGGTACGGGAACTTCAACGCGAGACCGACGGCGACATCCTCGTCTTCTGCTCGGGCGAACGCGAGATCCGCGAGGCAGCAGCCGCGCTCGACGACCTCAAGTTGCGCGATACCGAGGTCTTCCCGCTTTTCGCTCGACTGTCCGCCGCCGAGCAGCACCGGGTGTTCGAGCAGCACCGCGGTCGCCGAGTCGTGCTCGCCACCAACGTCGCCGAGACGTCGTTGACCGTGCCTGGCATCCGGTCGGTCGTCGACCCCGGCACCGCCCGAATCTCCCGCTACTCCCAGCGCACCAAGGTTCAGCGCCTCCCGATCGAGGACGTGTCGCAGGCCTCGGCGAACCAGCGATCCGGCCGATGCGGCCGATGCGGGCCCGGCGTGTGCATCCGGCTCTACTCCGAGGACGACTTCGACTCCCGACCCGAGTTCACCGAACCCGAGATCCGCCGCACGAACCTCGCCTCGGTCATCCTGCAGATGGCGAACCTGGGTCTCGGCGACGTCGCAGCGTTCCCCTTCGTCGACCCGCCCAGCGATCGCAACATCCGCGACGGCATCGCGCTGTTGGAGGAGCTCAACGCCGTCGACCCCGACCGCGCCGGTACCCGAAGGTGGCTCACGCCGCTCGGCCGTCGCCTCGTGCGGATGCCCATCGACCCGCGCCTGGCCCGGATGATCGTCGAGGCGGGCTCCAACGGGTGCCTCCATGAGGTGATGGTGATCACCGCGGCGATGTCGCTTCAGGACCCCCGCGAGCGACCGTTCGATCACCGCGCCCAAGCCGACCAGTCACACGCCCGGTTCAACCACCCGACGTCGGATTTCCTCACCTACCTCAACCTGTGGGATTACGTGCGCGAGCAGCGACAGGAACGCTCGTCGAGCCAGTTCCGCAAGATGTGCCGTCAGGAGTTCCTCAACTTCAACCGGGTCCGGGAGTGGCAGGACCTCTACGAGCAGTTGCGCCGGGCCACCAAGTCCCTCGGGTTCAAGGCGAACACCGTTGCCGCCCAACCCGACGCCGTGCACCTGTCGCTCTTGAGTGGCCTCCTCAGCCACATCGGCATGAAGGACCAGCCCGACGACCGTCCCTCCAACCAGCGTGAACGGGCCCGAACTGAGCGCGACCGTCGCGCCACCCGCGAGTTCATCGGCGCCCGCAACGTCCGCTTCACCATCGCCCCCGGCTCCGTGCTGGCCAAGCGGCCACCGACGTGGGTCATGGCCGGCGAGCTGGTCGAAACCAACCGATTATGGGCTCGCACCGCGACGCAGATCGATCCGGCGTGGGTCGAGCGGCTCGGCGAGCACCTCGCGAAGTACAGCTACGGCGAGCCGTGGTGGGACCCCGACCGCGGCGCTGCGATGACCCAAGAGCGGGTGACCGTCTACGGGCTCCCGCTCGTCTCCGGTCGTCGAGTGCCCGTCGCCAGAGTCGATCCCACGATGGCCCGCGACCTGTTCATTCACCACGCGCTTGTGGAGGGCGACTGGTCGACACACCACAAGTTCATGGACCGCAACGCCGTGGTGTCGGAGGAGGCGGGTCGGGTCGAAGCGCGGGCACGGCGCGGCGACCTGCTGGTCGAGCACCAGGCGATCTTCGACTTCTACGACGAGCGCATCCCCGACCACGTGACGACCGGGGCGGCGTTCAACCAGTGGTGGAAGGACGAACGGCGTACCAACGGCAAACTGCTGGACCTCACCCTCGACGACCTCCTCCACGACGACGCCCACGAAGCGATCGACCACGACGCGTTCCCCGACGTGTGGCAGTTCGGCGACCTCCGCCTGCCGGTCACCTACGAGTTCGACCCCACCAGCGACGACGACGGAGCGACCGTCACCATCGACGCCGGGGTGATCGGCCAACTGGAACCGGCTGCGTTCGACTGGAACGTCCCCGGCTTCCGCGACGAGTTGGTCGAAGCACTCATCCGCTCGTTGCCCAAGCAGCTGCGGAAGCTGTTCGTTCCGGTTCCCGAGACCGTCGCCGAGATCCGCGACCGCATCACTCCGGAATCCGGCCCCGTGCTCGAGATCGTGCGACAGGAGCTCAACCGGCTCATCACCGTGCCCCTCCCCGTCGACGCCTTCGACCTCGACGCGCTGCCGAACCATCTTCGCCCCTCATTTCGGGTCGTCGACGAGGCCGGAACCGAGATCGCCCGCGGCAAGGATCTCCGCGCCCTCGCCCGTCGCGTGCACGCCGAATCGTCGGCCATCGCCGCCACCGTCGACATCGGGCTGGAACGCTCGGGGCTGAGGGACTGGACGTTCGGGGACCTGCCGCGCCTGGTGGAACAGGAGGTGCGAGGGCGCACTGTCAAGGCGTACCCGGCGCTCCGTGACGACTGCGACTCGGTGTCGATCGTCTCGTGCACCAGCCCCGGCGAGCAGGCCGACACGATGTGGGCCGGCACCCGTCGACTCGTCCGACTGGCCATGCCCGCGCCGGCACGTCAGGTAGACGCGCTCCTCGATGAACGCACCAAGCGGGCGATGTCGACCGCCGCGATCCAACCAAAAGTCGACTGGTACCACGACATCATCGGGTGTTCGCTCGACCATCTCGTCGGTTCCGCCGGCGGCCCGGCATGGAACGAAGCCGACTTCAGCACGCTCGTCGTCGGGGTGCGCGACGGGCTGCACGCCACGTTGTCCATCGTCGTCGCAGCCGCGACCAAGCTCGTGACCACCCACGCCTCGATCACCGCGACCCTCGACCGCTACACCGCCGACGCACTCGCCCCGTCGGTCGCCGATGCCCGCGAGCACCTCGACCGATTGGCGTACGAGGGGGTGCTCACCGGAGTCGGATTCGAACGCCTCGCTGACCTCGACCGCTACCTTCGCGGCATCGAGCGGCGGTTGGCGAGCCTCCCCGACAACGTCCGTCGCGATGTCGACCTCATGGCCCGCTGCCGTCGCATCGAAGCCGAGTACGACGACCTCGCGGAGGTCGTGTCACCCAGCGCCGACCTCGAAGCGCTCGCGTGGCAGCTCGAAGAACTCCGCGTGAGCCTGTTCGCCCAACAGCTCCGCACGCCGACCCCGGTCAGCGAGAAGCGCATCCGCAACGAGATCCACCGCCTCGCCCGGGGCCTGTGACCCCACCTGTTCTGTGTTGCGAGGCCGCCCCTGGAGGGGCGGCCTCGCAACACAGAACGGGTGGCGGGTGGTCAGCCGGCTGCCACAGTCGCGCCGTCGGCCGGGCTCAGCCAAACGGAGTCGCCCTCGCGTAAATCGAGGTGGCCGGCCTCCTTGCGAGTGAGCTGCACGGTCGTGAGTTCGTCCTCGCCACCGGGCACGGACCGCACCGCGTCGATCCGGACCTCGTAGCCGACGCGGAGCAACCGGTCGACTTTCGCCTCGACGGCGCCGGTCGTTGCCTCCGCCGTCACCTCGATGTCGTGCGGTCGGAGCAACCGGCCACCGAGCCTGGTCGTCGGCCCGAGAAAGCCCATGACGAACTCGTTGGCCGGGTGGTCGTACAGCTCGTCGGGCGACCCGATCTGTTCGACCCGGCCGTTGTTGATCACGACGATCTCGTTGGAGACCTCCAACGCCTCCTCCTGATCGTGGGTGACGAACACCGTGGTTACGTGCACTTCGTCGTGCAAACGGCGCAACCAGTCGCGCAGCTCCTTGCGCACCTTGGCGTCGAGCGCGCCGAACGGCTCGTCGAGCAGCAGGACGTTCGGCTCCACCGCGAGAGCGCGCGCCAACGCCATGCGCTGGCGCTGCCCGCCGGACAACTGCGCCGGGAGTCGGTCGGCGAACTGGTCGAGGTGCACGAGCTCCAACAGTTCCATCACCTTCGTGCGGATCTGGTCCTTCGGCACCTTGCGGATCTCCAGGCCGAACGCCACGTTGCGGAACACCGACAGGTGCTTGAACGCCGCGTAGTGCTGAAACACGAACCCCACGTTCCGCTGCTGGGGACGCAGCCACGTGGTGTCGGTGCCGTTGATCTCGATCACTCCGCTGTCGGGCTGTTCAAGGCCCGCGATGATTCGCAGCAACGTCGTCTTACCGCCACCCGACGGCCCGAGCAACGCCGTCAGGTTGCCGCTCTCGATGTCGACCGTGACGTCGTCGAGCGCCACGAAGTCGCCGAAGTTCTTGTTGATGTTGCGGACGCTGATTCCCATGGCTTCCTACTTCTTCTTGTCCGAAGACTTCTTGTCCGATGCAGGACGGATGATCGTGATGACGACGAGGCAGAGGATGCTGGCCGCGGCGAGGACGAGCGATGCCGAGTAGGCGCTGAGTTCGTCGAACTCTCCGTATCGCTGCTCGACCAGCGACGTGACCGTCTGAGTTCTGCCGGCGACGCCGCCGGCGGTGACGACCTTGACCGCTCCGAACTCACCGAGGCTCCGGGCCAACGCCAGCACGACGCCGTAGGCGACTGCCCACTTGATGGACGGCAGGGTGATGCGGTGGAACGTCTGGAAGGCGTTCGCTCCGAGGATGGTGGCCGCCTGTTCCTGTTCGGTGCCGATCTCCTCCAACACCGGCACGATCTCGCGCACCACCAGTGGCAGCGACACGAACACCGTTGCGAGCACGATTCCCGGGAACGCGAAGATCACCTGGTAGCCGAGGCTGTCGAGGGCCGGGCCGAACCAGCCGGTGCGCCCGTAGACGAACACCAAGGCGAGGCCGGCGACGATCGGTGACACCGAGAGCGGAAGGTCGACCAGGAGGCTGAGGAGGCGGCGGCCGGGGAATCGGTATCGAACCAGCAGGATCGACACACCGACGCCGAACACCGTGTTGATGACCACCGCGTGCGCCGCCGCGTAGGCGGTGACCTGAAAGGCATGGACCATCGTCTCGTCGGTTAGCGCCTCCCACACCTTGGAGGCTCCGTTCTCGAACGTCTTCTGCGCGACGACGAATAACGGCACCAGGATCAGCAGACCGATGTAGCCGACTGCGACGAAGCGCAGCAGGTACTGCACCGGACCCTTCCGGTTGGCGCGGCGAGCGGTGGGAGGGGGGGAGACTGCATCAGCCACGGCGCACCGCCCATCGGCGAAGGCCGTCGATCGCCAACAGGGTCACGACGGCGACGAACAGCAGCACTGTCGCCACCGCCGCGGCACCGGCGGGGTTGTCGTTCTCGTTGAGCGACAGGATCCGCACGGCAGCGACTTCGGTCTTGAACGGCAGGTTGCCGGAGATGAGGACGAGAGACCCGTACTCGCTGACAGCGCGGGCGAAGGCCAGCGCCGTGCCCGCGGCGATCGCCGGGATGAGGTTCGGGAACACGACTCGGCGGAAGATCGTGAACCGGTCGGCCCCGAGGGAAGCGGCCGCTTCCTCGACGTCACGATCGAGTTCCAACAGCACCGGCTGCACAGCCCGCACCACGAACGGCACGGTCACGAACAAGAGCGCGATGAAGATTCCGACCCGAGTGTTGGCGAACTGGAGGTTGAGCGGACTGTCGGGCCCGTAGAGCGACAACAGCACGAGGCCAGCGACGATCGTGGGGAGCGCGAACGGCACGTCGATGACGAGATCGATCAGGCCCTTTCCCGGAAACTCGTCACGGACCAGCACCCACGCCACAACCGTTCCGAGCACGACGTTGACGGCGGTCACCAGGAATGCCTGGGACACCGTCAGTCGCAGCGCTGCGGCGGTCGAAGGATTCGACAAGGCGTCCCAGAAGCCGGTCCACCCGTTGCCGGTTCCTTTGATGACGACAGCCGCCAACGGCAGCATCACCAGAAGGCTGAGCCAGATGGTGGCGACTCCGAGTCCGAGACTCGACCCCCTCGCGAGGGCAGCGCCGTCGCCCTTCGAGCGACGGCGCCGACCTCGGCCCAACAGGCTCCAGACCTTCCCGGTTCGGGCGCTCAATTTCCCTTGCCGGACTCGTTCTGGATGACCGTGATCAGGCCATCGACTCCGTCCTTGTCCTTGGTGGCGAAGAACTTCTTGTTGATGTCACTCCAACCGCCGAGATCGGCGATGGTGACGAGGTTCTCCGGAGCCGGGTAGGGGTCAGAGGGGTCGTTGGCTCCCTGGACCTCGCCCACCTCGACATCCTCGACCGGACGGAAGCCTTTCGATGCGAACAGCTTCTGGCCGTCGTCGGACAGGACGAAGTCGAGGAAGTCCACAGCCTTCGGGTCGGCGTTTTTCAACACAGCCGCCGGGTTCTCGATCAGCAAGGTGGTATCGGGGATGATGTACTCGAGCTCCTCACCGGCCTGCCGGGCGAAGATGGCCTCGTTCTCATAGGAGATGAGAACGTCGCCGGTGCCGCCCTGGAACGCGGTGGTCGCTTCACGGCCCGAGCCGGCGAGCGTGACGGCGTTGGCGAAGAACTTCGTGAGGAAGTCCTTGCCCGCATCGTCACCGCCACCGTCCTTGGTGGCATGTGCCCACGCCGCGAGGATGTTCCAGCGCGCCGAGCCCGACGATCCGGGGTTGGGGGTCACGATGCCGACGCCCGGCTTCACGATGTCGTCCCATCCCTGGATGTTCTTGGGGTTGCCCTTTCGAACGACGAGAACCACGACCGAGTCGGACACGATCCCCTTGTTGGGGCCTGCGTTCCAGTCCTCGGCGACCAGGCCTGCTTTCACGAGGCGGGTGACGTCGCCTTCGAGCGAGAAGTGCACGTAGTCGGCCTTCTTGCCGGCTTCGACGGCTCGGCTCTGGTCGCCCGAGGCACCGTAGGAGGTCTCGAACTTCACACCCTTGCCGGCATCGGTGTCGCCCCACGCTTCCTGGATTGCGTCGTTGGCGGCCTTCGGTACGGCGAATCCGACAAGGGAAATCGTCGATCCCGACTCGGATTCGGAGCCAGCACCGGAGAGGTCGCCCGGGCCGCAGGCGGTGACGGTGGCCGCGGCGAGGAGCAGCGAGATTGCGGGTCGAGCGGGGATGCGCTTCCGGGGTGATGACTTCATGGGTTGGCAACCTAAACAATCTCAACCGATTAGGTCAAGAATAAATCCGACTGTTTTCATCGGGATTGGTGCGTCACGTCTCCGGCCCCACCCTCAACCCACCCCCTCCCCGTCCCACCCTCCCCGAAATGTGTCGCGACGCAATCGCGAAACCGCACACCTCGCAGCACATTTGCGGAGGTTTGAGAGTTGGGAGACCGACGAATCAGAGGGACCAGAGGCCCGACGTGATGGTGTCGACCTCATCGGCGACCGACACCTTCGCAGACACGTCGAGGACCGGCTCGCCGTCGTGACCGTCCGCACCGGTGCCGTCGGACACCTCATCGAACAACGACCGCACCGGTGCCAGGAATCGGCTGATCGGCGCGTAGGAGTGGCGGTCGCCGCTCTGCCGCTTGTGGTGATAGCGCAACGGTACGTACACGTTGAGCACGTCACGCGCCCGGGTGAGGGCGACGTACATGAGCCGCCGCTCCTCCTCCAACCCCTCGGTGGTCGACAGGCTCATGTCGGCGGGGAAGTTGCCGTCCGCCGCGTGGATGATGTGCACCGCGCCCCACTCCATGCCCTTGGCCGAGTGAACGGTCGACAGGGTGAGTGAGTCGTCGTCCTTGTGAGGCTCATCGGCCAGGTCACCGGTGGACGCCGGCGGTTCAAGGGTCAGCTCGGTGAGGAACCGGGAGCGCGACGTGTAGGACTCGGCGCTGATCTGCAA
>JAIBBP010000049.1 GCA_019694615.1 Microthrixaceae bacterium
GGAAGGCGTCCCTGGCTGGTCGGAACCTGCGCGGCGCCCGCCACCGGTGGTCGGCCGCGCCGCAACGCCCCTGCCTTGCCGGCGGCCACCATGCGTCCGACCCGCCGCGGGCCCATGCTCGTGCAGAGGTTCGGGCCGATGAGGGCACGCATCCGGTCGATCCGCCGGTCGCTGAACGCTCCGATGCACACCCGGTCGATCGCCTTGGTATCGACGAGGATGCGGGCCAGTGGGACGACGGTGCTGTCGTTCTTGGGATCGATGTTGATGCGAGTGTCGGGGAACGCGTCGAGCAGGTCGGTGAACAGTGGGATCGGCTCGCGGCCGTCGACCCGGGCTCGGGCGACCTCGCGGTACGGCAACTCCGCGATGAGTCCAACCCGGTCGGTGACGCGGTCGAGTCGATCGTCGTGGAACGCCACGAGGACGCCGTCGGCGGTGAGGTGGACGTCGGTTTCGAGGTAGTGGAACCCGAGGTCGACCGCTCCTTGGAACGCCGGCATCGTGTTCTCGGGCCACTCGCCCGCGCCGCCGCGGTGGGCGAACGCCAGCGGTCCCGGATGGTCGAGGAAGGCGTACCGCGCGGCCATGCGCACCGTTCTACCGCTTCGTGGCAGCGCGCCGCGTCGCGGTCGGCTCGGAGCAGCGCTACCGGAGGCGCTGCGTCCGGTATCGCTCAGGCACACTGCCAGGCGTCAGCCGGTGCCTGGAAGCCGAACGTCCCGAAGCCGTACGCCGTGTTGAACGCGGGATTCAAGCCGTCGCAGACCGCGACGGCGGCGGCGTAGTCGGCGGCGCGAACGATCGTTCCGTAGCCGGCGACTACCGTGCCCGCGCACGTGCCGTCGAATGTCGTCGGACTGGTCGGCATCGTCAGGTTGTTCAGGACGTTGGGAGTCCCGGAGAACACCACGTCCATGATCCCTTCGGAGCTGTTCTCGAGACAGCCGGCTGCCAGCCATGGCGGAGCGGGCGGTTCCTCGGCGCACGCGGCCAACGGAAGCGCGATGGTGGTGCAGGCCAGCACCACGCGTGCCCGCCGACTCGGAAACCTCGTGGACGTGTTCATGTCGCTCCTCTCGTCGGATCACCGGAGTCAAACGCTCGGCCGATCGACGGACGAGAACCGTCACCGCTGGACAGAACAGGAGTGACATTCGTCACATATCTCTCAAGGTGGCGGCACGGGTTCCGTGGGATCAGCTCGTCGTCCACGGCGGTGGCGCACGGCGCGGCGGACAAGATCACCGGGACGCAACCCTGACCTGTCGCGATCAGGAAATCCACGTACACCGGATCTCGTGTTGGCATGGGAAACACTCGCACTGCTCGATCCTCCCGGCAGCTCCATTCGGGAGCGACGTATCGAGCTGGGCTGGACGCCGGCCGCGCTCGCAAAGCTCGCGGGTGCTCCGCAGGCGGACATCTCTCGCCTCGAGAATGCGCGACTGGACGCCCGTCGACGCTGAAGCGTCTCCTCGCGGCACTCGTCGGCGTCGGAGCGCCTCCCCGGAGCATCGCCAACGGGCGACGGGTCGGCGAGACCCGGAACCGACCAAGAAGCGGATGTCACCGACTTCGGTCGCTCGGATAAGGCCTTCACCGAAGTGATCCTCCGTGACGCGACGGCCACCCCCCTTGGCCCCCGAGTACCACCCGCTCCTCAGCTGCGTGCTCGACCGCCCAAGCACTCTTCTGGCCCGGGACCTATTCTGGCTTGTTCCGATTGCGGAACAAGCGAGTCTGTGCCGCTCCCTGACGACCTGATCGAAGGGCATCGATCGTGCGGGACGGAGGATCGATCATGCGGAGGGGGATAACCTTGACCATGAGGTTCAGATCATGAGCGACGCTGCACAACCTGCCCAGCGCACCGGATCCGCCGGGCTCCCTCGGGACCTGACCGAGGCCGAGCTTGGGCACGCTCCCGTGTTGGAGTCGGTCGACGACCTGCTGATCGAGGACCTCACCGATGTCGAGGCTGACGCCTTCTACGCGGCCCTCGACACGTGAGCCGCGTTCTGGTCGACACCGGGGTCTTCAGCGCGTCTCTCTCGCGCCGGCGACGGGAGCGCTTCGAAAAGCACGTGCGGGCGATGAGCGGCCGCCGCATCTTCCTTGCTGCGCAGACCATTGCCGAGCTGCGCTTCGGTGCGCTGGTCGCGGGTGGGGCGATGCTCGTCGGCTCCGGTTGGAGACCGCGATCGCAGCCGCCACGATCGTTCCGGTCTCGGACGCGCTGATCTCCGAGGCCGCCGAGCTCCGCTTCGAGTGTCGCCGCGCTGGTCACCCGCTGGCGGCCGAGTCACATGCCGCCGACTTGTGGATCGCGGCGAGTGCCCGCCACATCAGCGCGCCGCTGCTGAGCGCCGACTCGATCTTCGAGGATGCACCCGGCGTTGCCCGGGTAACCCTGTGAGGCGACTTCCCATCGGTTCGCCACGTCGAGGATCCTCCGCTGGCGTCCGTCGCCGCAGCGAGCGATAAGAACCTGAGGACGGACACCGAAGGGCTGCGCTCTGTGTCCGTCACCATCCGTCGAAGTCGCCCCAGGGGTCGCTCTCAAAGATCTGCGCCGGACACGCTGCGCTACCGGGGCCGAGGCCGTAGTGTCGCCCTTGGTGGACCCGTTCGAGTCGTTCCGTTCAGAGGTGCTCAAGGGCAGCGACGCGTCGCTCGATCGGTTGGCGTTCCTCATCCCTGCCTGCGGCACCGGATGGCTCGACTTCGACTACCAGATCGGGCGGCTCGACGATCTCGCTGAGGAGTTCGGCGGGACCGAAGCCTCGGAGTTGATGGGCTGGATGGCGATCCGTGGATTCCGAGGCAACGCGAAGCAGTACTACGACCCCGACAACTCGTTCCTCAACCGGGTGATCGATCGTGGACTCGGCATCCCGATCTCGCTGAGCGTTCTGGCGATCGAGGTGGGCCGGCGATGTGGGATCGAGCTGGTTGGAATCGGGCTTCCGACCGAGTTCATCGTCGCCGAGCGCGACAATCCCGATCGGTTCCACAACCCCTTCCGCCGACGTTCGATGACCCCTGATGACGTGGCGCAGTTGATCCTGCGGGTCGCCGGAGCGGACACGGTGCTCACTCCAGCGATGCGGGCACCGGTCGCGCCGACGGCGATCGCGGCGCGCATGCTGGCCAACCTGGCGCACATCTATGCGCAAACCGACCAGCTGCTGGACCTGGAGTGGGTGTTGCGGCTCGCGGTGTCGATTCCCGGCGTGGCGGGGTCGGTTCGTCGTCAGTTCGTCTCGACGTTGGCCCGGCGCGGCCGGTTCTTGGAGGCGACCGAGGTACTCGTTGCACTCATGGCTGATGGGTCGGTGGAGCGGAGCGCCGACGAGCGCAACGCCGACAACAAGATGCTCCGACAGCTCCGCGGCAACCTCAACTGACTCCCTCCGTGGGCGGGTGCGTAGGCTCCAGCGATCGTCACAACGTTCCAGGGGGGACCTATGACCGCCACCGACGCCGGCGCGCCAGCAACCGACCTCGACCCCGACGCAGCCGGCGTCGAAGCATTGATCGACCGGCTCCTCGCCGAGCACCCACCTGCGACGACCGACGAACGATCGTTTCTCGAAGCGCAGTACGACCTGGGCCTCGCTTGGGTGCACTTCCCCGAGGGGTTCGGCGGGCTCGGGGTCAGTCCGAAGCTCCAGCGCAACGTCATCAGCCGCGTATCCCGTGCCGGCGGTCCGATCGGCGGTGCGAAGAATCCCATCGGATACGGCATGTGCGGCCCGGCGGTCCTGGAGCACGGCACCGACGAGCAGAAGCGGCTGCTTCGCGCGCTGTTCAGCAACGAGGACATCTGGTGTCAGCTCTTCAGCGAGCCCGGTGCAGGGTCCGACGTGGCCTCGCTCTCGTGCCGTGCCGAGCGCGACGGCGACGAATGGATCATCAACGGCCAGAAGGTGTGGACGACGCTCGCCCACATCTCCAACTACGGGCTGATCATCGCCCGGACCGACCCTGAGCAACCCAAGCACCGCGGCATGACGGCCTTCATCGTCGACATGCATGCGCCCGGTGTCGAAGTGCGGCCACTCCGCCAGATCACCGGCGAGGCGGAGTTCAACGAGGTCTACTTCACTGACGTGCGAGTGCCCGATTCGATGCGCGTCGACGAGGTCGGCCGCGGGTGGAGCGTGTCGATCACGACGCTGATGAACGAGCGGGTGTCGATCGGTGGCGGAACGCCGCCGCGCAACAGCGGTCCGATCGGGCAGCTCCTCGAGGTGTGGGATCGCACCGGACCGCACGGTCCGGTCGCGCGCGACGAGCTCCTCCGCCTGTGGTCACAGGCCGAGATCAACCGACTCACCAACATCCGGGCGTCGCAGAACCGCAAGCTCGGGACGCCCGGCCCGGAGGGGTCGATCGCCAAGCTGGCGATGGCGGAGCTCAACAAGGCGATCTACTCCTTCGCCGTGGATCTGATGGGTGCGGAGGGAATGCTGTTCGACAGCTATCGGATGCACCAACCGAAGGTGGCCCTGTTCGGTGGCGACATCTCGAAAAACTTTCTGCGTGCCCGCGCCAACTCGATCGAGGGCGGTACGACGGAGGTCATGAAGAACATCGTCGGCGAACGGGTCCTCGGTCTCCCCGGCGACATCCGCACCGACAAGGACCTCCCGTGGAGCAAGGTCCCCAGAAGCTGACGGCCCCCGAAGTGCCCACCAAGCTCGTTCTGTCCTGCGAGAGCACCACCCGTCCGGTGCTCTCGCAGGACAGAACGAGCGGGCGGGGCCGATAGGTTGGTGTGGGTCAGGAAGGAACCACCCATGGCACGACGGACCAAGATCATCGCCACGATCGGCCCGGCGTCGGACGACCCATCCATCCTTCGGCAGATGATCGACGCGGGCGTCGATGTCTTCCGGATCGGATTGGCGCACGGCTCGTTGTCCGATGCGGTCGAGCGCTACCGGCACATCCGCCAGATCGCTGCGGAGGAGGGCCGGGTCGTCGGCATCCTCGCCGATCTCCCGGGCCCCAAGGTCCGTCTGGCTCAGTTCGAGGACGGAGGAGTCGCGCTGGTTGCGGGATCGACGGTAGCGCTTCGCCCGGGCGATCCGACGTCCAACGCGACCAGCCTCGGCGTCGACTACGCCGACCTGCTCACAGACCTCCAGCCGGGCGATCAACTCGCTGTCGGCGACGGAACGGTGCGGATCCAGGTGACGTCGGTCGACCGCACCTCCGCCAAGGCCGAGGTGACCTACGGAGGTCTGGTCCAAGGGCGACCGGGCCTGCACATCCCGTCGGATCGACTGGGCCTCGCAACGCCGACGGCGGAGGACCTCTACAAGCTCGACGCGTTCGTCGAGGAGGGCGTCGACATGGTCGCGGTGAGCTTCGTGCGGTCCGCGCACGACATACGTCGCGTCGGCACCGAGCCCTACCCCCGCGGCCCGCTCGTGGTCGCCAAGATCGAGACCCGCTCTGCGGTGGAGAACCTCGAGGGGATCATCGAGGCGTCCGGCGCGGTCATGGTCGCCCGCGGCGACCTCGGTATCGAGATGGGCATCGAGGAACTCCCGCATCTCCAGAAGCGCATCATCCGAGACTGCATCGCCTTCGGCCGCCCAGTCATCACCGCAACCCAGATGTTGGAGTCGATGATCACCGCGGCAACGCCGACCCGCGCGGAGGTTTCCGACGTCGCCAACGCCATCTTCGACGGTTCGTCCGCGGTGATGCTGAGCGCCGAGTCGGCCATCGGCGCGAGCCCGGTCAACTCGGTCGCGACCATGGCCCGCATCTGCGAACGCGCCGACGCCGAGTTCGACTACGACGGTTGGGCCCGCCGGCTCCAAGCGCTCCGACGCCTCAACAACGTCGACGACGACACCCGGCTCACCGACGCGATGACCGGCGCTGCTTGGCGGGCTGCGACCGAGATGGGTGCGACCGCGGTGCTGTGCATCAGCGAGTCTGGTTTCACCGTCCGCTCCATCGCCCGATTCCGGCCCTCTATGCCGATTTACGGGTTCAGTCCCAATCCTCGGACTGAACGCCAGCTGACCCTCAGCTGGGGAACCACACCCCTCGTCGCGCCCGACCTCGTCGAGGGGGACCTCATGAACGGGTTGGTCGTCGCTGCGCGCGACGCCGGCCATATCCGGTCCGGTGAGTTCGTCGCCGTGCTCGCCGGGGCACGCCAGAACCGGGCGCGCGCCACTGATCAGCTGCGGCTGGTGAAGGTGCCCTGACGCTCCATGGTTTCGACGCTGCGCCGCGGCGCGCCCGAACCGATCACGATCGCCGGCCTGTCCGCTGATAGATACCGTGCCGGGTGCGATGCGGGATCCGGCCACGACGTCCCACCGCTCGTCGTCGTACACGGCGCCGCCGACCGCGCCGCTGGGTTTCGGCGACTGGCGCGGCACCTGCCCGATCGCGACATCGTCGCGTATGACCGCCGTGGCTACGCCGGTTCGAAGTCGCTTCCCGTCGCGACCTCTCTCGCCGACCACGTGGCGGACCTTCTGGCCGTGTGTCGGGCGTTGATCGAGGAGGATGGACGTCGCCGCCTCCTCGTCGGGCACAGCATCGGTGGGCTGATTGTGTTGCACGCTCTCGCTCGGACAGACGTCGAGCAGGTCGCACTGGGCGGCGTCGTCTGGGAGCCACCACTGGCGTGGAACGACTGGTACCGCTCGCGTGGCGACGAACTGGTGCACATGGAGCCGAGCGCAGCCGCCGAGACGTTCCTCCGGGCGATGATCGGAGATCGCACGTGGGAGAGTCTGCCGGCGGTCATGCGCGACCAGCGCCGATCCGAGGGGCCCGCGCTCGTTTCGGACATGCGCAACGCCCGCACGGCCGACGCCGTCGTCGACTTCGAGGCCATCGGTCTCCCGGTCATCTCGGCGCACGGACACGAGTCGGGCGCGCATCATCGACGCAGCGCTGCGGAGGTCGCGTCGCGGGTTACCGACGCCCGGATCAGCGGCGTCGAGGGCGCGAACCACGGCGTCCACCTCGCCGATCCGGCGGCGTTCGCGGAGCTGATCGAGTCGTGGCCCGAAGGCGTGGCCGCGCCGGACTACGCCGGCAAGGCGTGGGAGAAGGCGGGAGAGTGACATGGCGCGCTTGAATCGTCCGCTGGTGCGTCGGCGTCCACGCACGGCGGTCGTCCTCGGTGGTGGCGGCAACCTCGGCGCGATCCAGGTGGGCCAGCTTCGCGCCCTCGCCGAGCGCGACATCGTCCCCGACATCGTGATCGGCTGCTCTGCGGGAGCGCTCAACGGCGCGGCGTACGCGGCCGACCCGACGACGGCCGGGGTGCGTCACCTCGAACGGATCTGGCGGGAGATACAACACGAGCCCGAGACGCTCATGCCGGGTTCGTGGATCCCCGGTCCGGTGCTCATGTTGCGCAAGGGCGCGGCGCTGAACTCCAACCAGGGGTTGCGAAAGTCGATCCTGCGATTCCTCGCCGGCAACGAGACGTTCGAGGACCTACGAGTCCCGTTCCAATGCGTCGCCACCGACGTCGATGCCGGGTCCGAAACCTGGTTCTCCGAGGGGCCGCTGGTCGACCCGATCCTGGCGTCGGCGGCGTTGCCGGCGGTGTACCCGATGGTCACGATCGGAGATCGCCGGTACTTCGACGGCGGCGTTCTCGACAACGTACCGCTCGGTCGCGCCATCGAGCTGGGAGCTCGCAAGATCTACGTGTTGCAGGTGGGGATGCACGGCAAGCCCGATGCGACGGTGAACCGTCCGCTGGACGCCGCGCTCATCGCCTACTGGATCACCCGCAACGCTCGATTCGCGAGGGATCTCGCCTCGGTGCCGAAGCATGTCGAAGCGATCGTGCTCCCGCCGGGAAAGCGCCCCGGACTCCGCTTCGACGACTTCGAGCACAGCGAGGAGTTGATGGAGCAGGGGTACCTCAATGCGGTCGAGTATCTCGATCGGCTAGACGCCGACGACGAGCACGACCTCAGCGACCGTGCCGACCGGCTTCGGGCCGACGCCAAACGGATGATCGACGAGTTGGTGGGCAAGGTGACCGAACGCCGGGCTGGGATTTCGTCGACAGAACCGGCGGCGGACGAGGCGGCCGAAGCGGGCGAATCGGCTTCAGAAGCCCCGGTGTAGCGTCGGCGCCATGTCCGACATCCACCTGTCTCCCTCCGGTCCACCCGAGACGATCCTGCCGCCGGATCCGGCCGCTCTGGTCGAGGCGCTGGCCGCTGCCGGTGAGGATCGAGATGCGATCGCAGCCGCGGTCATCGGCCACCCCCGCAACAGCCTGGCGTGGGCGGCCCTTGGTGCCGTGGGTCGCGATCCCCTCGAGCGGTACGCGGCGTATCGGGTCGGCTACCACCGCGGCCTCGACTCGCTCCGGGCGAACGGATGGCGCGGGAGTGGTTACGTGCGCTGGCGCCACGAGTCCAACCGCGGAGTGCTGGCGTGCTTCGAAGGTCTCCTCGAGTCGGCGCGTGAGATCGGCGAGCGCGACGAGGTCGAGCGCATGGACCTGTTCCTGCACCAGCTCGACCCCGACTGGGACCGCCGCGGCCGATCCTGACTTCCGCGGCCAAGCTCGTTCTGTCCTGCGAGAGCACCACCCGGGTGGTGCTCTCGCAGGACAGAACGAGCGAAGGCGCGCCGGGTAGGGTCCCGGCTATGGGTGACACTTCGTTTCCGACGGTCGGCCGCAGCAAGGACGATCTGCTCGCCGAGCTGGCCGACCTCCGCCGGGGCGATCTCGACTGGCGAGCGGGGCGTGCGTTCAGCCTCGTGTACCACGCCGACGAACCCGAGCTCGAGGAACTCCTGCACGCCGTCGCCAACGAGTTCCTCCACGAGAACGCGCTCAACCCGTTCCGCTATCGGACGCTCCTCAAGATGGAGACCGAAGTCATCGACTTCGCCAAGGATCTGTTCGGGGCAGGGGCTGGATCGATGTCGTCGGGCGGGACCGAGTCGATCTTCCTGGCCGTGTTCACCGCCCGCGAGTGGGCCCGGGCGCGGGGCAACGGTCATCCGACCCTCGTGTGCACCGACACGGCCCACCCGGCGTTCGCCAAGGCGTGTCACTACCTCGACGTCGAGATGATCCGTCTCGACCACGGGGTCGACGGCCGGGCAGTGCCGGCGCTCTACGACGAGGCCATCGACGAACGCACGGCGCTCCTCGTGGCGTCGGCGCCGTGTTACCCCTACGGCGTCATCGATCCGGTGATCGACATCGCCGCGATCGCCGCGGAGCAGGACCTGTTGTGCCACGTCGACGCGTGCCTTGGCGGGTGGATGCTGCCCTGGTGGGAGCGTCTCGCTCAGCCCGTTCCTTCGTGGGACTTCCGGGTCGAGGGGGTCACGTCGCTGTCGGCCGACATCCACAAGTACGGCTATGTCTTCAAGGGCGCGTCGACGATCACCTATCGCGATCGAGACCTCTTCCAACACCAGATCTTCATGTACGACTCGTGGCCAGGCGGCCTGTACGCCAGCTCGACGGCAGCTGGCACGAGGTCGGGGGCCCCCATCGCCGGCGCCTGGGCCGCGATCAACCATCTCGGTACCGATGGCTATCTGCGGATGGCGGCTCGGGTGCTCGACGCGACGACCCGTATGAAGGCCGGGATCGAGGCGATCGACGGTCTCGCGATCACCGGCGAACCTGACATGTCCGTGTTCGAGTTCGGTTCCGACGTGCACGACATGGACGCGGTGTGCGATCAGATGGACGACCGCGGTTGGAACCTCGACCGCCAGCAGGGAGGCCTCCACCTCATGTTGGCCCCGGGCCACGACCGGGTGGTCGACGAGTTCTGCGCCGATCTCGCCGCATCGGTCGCGTCGTACGGCGAGGCGCGCGGAACCGACCACGTCTATGGCGGAGTTGTCGAGTAGTGGGAGCCGCATCTGAGGCGGCGGTGAGCCGCCTGGTCGGTGCCGTCCTCGTCGGGGGCGAGAGCTCACGGATGGGGACCGACAAGGCGTCGCTCGTCGTCGATGGGGTCGAACTCGGTCGCCGCGCAGTCGACGCCCTGCGAGGTGCCGGGCTCGACGACGTCATGCTCGTTGGTGCGACGGAGGCGCACGCCTCATTGCCGGGCCGTCCGGTCGACGACCTGTGGCCGGGGGAAGGCCCGGTCGGCGCCGTGCTCACGGCACTCCACGAGGCGTTTCTCGCCGGTGGTTCGGGGGTCGTCTGCCTCCCGTGCGACCTGCCCGGAGTGGCGGCATCGGATGTCACGGTCCTGGTGGATGCGTCCGCCGGCGCGGGGTCGAAGCAGGTGACGTTGGCGGCGGTTGGGGGTCGTCGTGCATTCCCGGTCGGCGTCTGGCCGATCGCTCTTCTCCCGGCGCTGGAGGATCGGTTCGGGGACGGAGCGTCATCATTTCGGGAACTGCTCGACGGCATCGATGTCGCTGAGGTGGAGGTGGGTGATGGTTTCGTGGATGCCGACACCCCCAACGACCTGTCGTGAGGTTCGCCGGTCTCTCGGGGTTTGTCGGCCAAGGTCCGATAGCTTGGTGCCATGACCGAACCACAAGAGATCGACGTGGACGAGCTGGCAGCGCGGCTCGACGGGGGTGCGATCGTCATCGACGTGCGGGAGGCGGACGAGTTTGAGTCCGGCCATGTTCCGGGGGCACGGTTTCTTCCGCTGAGCGAACTCCACGAACGCGTCGGCGAGGTTCCCGCCGGTGAACCGGTCCTGATCATCTGCAAGAGCGGGGGACGCTCCATGCGGGCCTGCCAGTTCCTGGCTCCGCTCGGGCACGATGTCACCAACGTCGCCGGGGGAACGATGGCCTGGGTCGACAGCGGGCGCGAGGTGGTGACCGGGATCGCAGGTGGCTAGCCCGCCGGATCTCATCGATTCCCCCGCATCGCTCGCATCGCTCGTCGAGGAGGTGGCCGCCTCGGAGGCGTACGCCATCGACACCGAGTTCCACCGCGAGCGCACCTACTTTCCCCAGCTCGCGCTGATACAGATCGAGGTCAACGACGCGATTCACCTGGTGGATCCCCTGGCCGTGGACGCCTCGCTGCTGCGCCCCATGCTCGAGTCCGATGCGCTGGCGATCCTGCACGCCGCCCGACAGGACTTGGAGGTGCTCGAACACGCGACCGGGACCGTGCCGCGGCGGGTCTGGGACACGCAGCTCGCCGCCGGCTTCCTGGGCTATTCGAGTCCGTCGCTGGCGTCGCTGCTCGACGCCGAGCTGAAGGTTCGGTTGCCGAAAGCCGACCGCCTCACCGACTGGCTGCGTCGCCCCCTCACCGACCGCCAGCTCACCTACGCGTCTGCGGATGTGGCGAACCTCCGTGAGCTCCAGGCTGGCCAACTTGTGGCACTCCAGGAACGAGGCCGGGTCGAGTGGTTGCAGGAGGCCATCGACGAGATGGTGGCCGAGCCGCGCGGGCCACGCGACCCCGACGAAGCGTGGCGCCGAATCAAGGAAGTCCGGCACCTGCGTGGCGCCGACCTGGCGGTGGCCCAGGCATTGGCCGCCTGGCGCGAGGTTCGTGCCCAGGAACTCGACCTGACTCCGCGTTACGTGCTCGCCGACCTGGCGCTCGTCGGGCTCGCTGTCGCCCGCCCAGCGCATTTCGACGATCTTCGTGACATTCGTGGTGTCGACCAGCGGTCGCTTCGCCACGTTGCCGACGACCTCTTCGCTGCGATCGCCGAATCCTCGAAACGGAAACCCCGCCGTGACGCTCCACCAGCGAACACGGAGCTCCCGGCGACGATGCGGCCGGCGGTGCCCCTCGTCACCGCGTGGGTCGCCCAGTTGTCGCGCGAGCTGTCGATCGACCCGGCGATTCTGGCGACGCGGGCCGATCTGGAGGCGTTCCTCCGCCAGGATCCCGACGCGCGACTGGCCCACGGATGGCGTGAACAGCTCGTTGGAACGCCGTTGCGGGCGCTGGTCAGCGGGGAGGTGGCGATGGCCTTCGACCCGAGGCGGGGCCTGCTCATCGAGGAGCGGAGCGGCCGGTCGGTGACGTGAGGTCCTGTGGGTGGAATGGACTTTGGTACCGGCCGCCCGCGCGGCGGTAGCATGGCCAGCCGAGTCGTTCCTCAGTGAGTGGGAGTCAGCCGTGAAGAAGGGTCGTCATCGTCGATTCGAAGAAGCCCGCGCGCTGAAGCGTGGGCCCGACATCGACATCGAAGGCATCCTGAACGAGGGCGTTCCTGCCGAGATCGACGATGACGAGGACGACTACGAGGAGTACGAGCCCGGTAGTTGGACGAACCCCGAGGCTGACTGAGTACTCGTATCGCTGAGTCCCTGCGAGCGCGCGCGGCGTGCCCGCAGCTCGGTGGTGACCAGTTCGTCGGCCTCGGCCTGGGTGCTCACAACGTACGCCGGTTCCGCTCCCGACGAGCCCGACCCGGCGGTGTCGCCGGCGGTGAGCACCCGTGTTGTGCCGAAGAACAAGCCGGACTCGGCGCTGAGCCGGCGGTCCACCATGATGGACGGGTTGCGGTAGCGGAGCAGGCCCGACACTGCGAAGTCACCGCGGATTGCCAGCTTGGGTACAGCGAGCCCCAGCGCCCGTTGCGAGTCCATCAGCATCATCATCACTCGGTGGTGCTCAATCGTCGATTGCGACACCAGTGTGCGCGCCTCCGTCGACAGGAGCGGCCGGCGGACTCGCTCCGCGAGTTTGACGGCTGGTGAGTACGTGGCGAGGTGCCGGCTCTTGCGGATGTCGCGGAACTCGCGACCGGTCAGCTTCTGGCTCGACACCCCCCGAAGCACCTTGTGGGCAAGGAACCTCTGCGCTGCGGTGGCATGGGCGCGGACGCGATCGAGTTCGTCGGGTGCGAGGAGCCGCGCCGCGTCGCCCCGGGATCGCCGGCCGGCGACGACGAGTCGGGTGAGGAGCCACGCAAGCAGGCGGTTCTCCGCGACGTCGAAGTCTCGCCGTGGCGTGACGCACACGAACACGTCGTCGACGCCGATTCCCGAGGACCACGCGGTGATGGTCTCGCTCCACTGGATGGGGCCGCGGACGTGGCCGACACACCGCTCGGTGTGGGTGACCGTCCGGTGGGCGAGGTGCCGCATGATGTCGGGCGTGCGCGCCACCAGGCGACCGGCTGGGCGCGACCTGGCAGTGGCGAGGTACATCACGTCATCGACGAGGTGCGTTGGCACGCCGCAGAGTATGGAAACGCGGGTCCGTTGCTCGTCCTCTTCGTCGAAGGACTCCCAGACCCGTACGGTCGGGTGCGAGAGGGCGCCGCTGTCCACAGCCGCGTCCGATCAGCCGACCGGCTCGAACCCGAGGGTGTCAGCCATGCACCGCTGGACCTCGGCGATCTCGGGGGCGTCGAGGTATTCGGTGATGGCACGGAACAGCGCCGGTCCGCGACTCTCGTCGATGCCGTCGAGCTGCGGTAGGAAGTACGCATAGAACGCTTCGTAGAGCACCCGCGAACGACTGATGTCGTCACGAAGCCGACGCTCGGCGTAGCGCGAAGCGTCGATGAAGACAGCAGGACCGAGGTCGACGAAGCGCCGCAGCGGGAGGAGCTTCTTGACAATGTCACCAGGGCCGTCGAGCAACTCCTCGAACACGGAGTCACGGGGCGTGCCGACTTCGATGAACGCGAACCGTCGCATGAGCGCGTAGCTCATGTCGTAGAGCAGGTTCTTGTCGAACGCGTTCATGGTGGCGATGATCCGCCACGATGCGGGCACGCGGATCGGGTCGGTCCCAGCAGGCGACTCCTCGCCGTACGGAACGATGGAGATGCGTCGCGTCTGACCGGCCCTCTTGAACGGCAGGACGACGGCGGACCCCGACAGCACGGTGAACAGCTGTCCGAACGCCCGGTCGAAGTTCGAGCGGTTCATCTCGTCGATGACGAGCCAGCGGCCCGATTCGATGGCTTCGACGAACATCCCGGGGCGGTAGATGAGCCCCTCGAGGGTCGGCTGCATGCCACCGATCGTCTCGTAGGTCGTCCATTCGGAGGTGGCCGTCGTTGGCAGGTAGCCGGTGCACATCATCGCTCGGCGGCCGAGCTCCGCTGTGATGTACGCCAGTGTCGTCTTGCCGGTCCCTGGCGGGCCGGTGAGGATCACGTGTTTGCCCGAGTCGATCGCCGCGACCATCTGGTCGCAGACGTACTCGGGGAGGAGCATGCCGTCGTCGAGCACGGCGTGTCGGAGGTCGGAGCTCGTGAACGCGGCCATCAGTTGTTCTGTCGGCCGATTGGAGGCCGTCCTTAACTTGTCGTCGAGCGCCTGCGAGTCGGCGCGGGCACCGGCTGGACCGCTGACTGGACTGCCGGGTGGGGGCGAAGCCCGCGGCGTTGCCGGTTGGTCGCGTAGTCGACGAACCACTGGTAGGCGGTGTCGCCGACCAACTCGACGATCTCGTCGCGCAGCTCCTGGTACACGAGCCTGGAGCCGACGAACGCCTCGTGGGTCTCGGTGCACCACCAGTGGAAGTCGTCGCCGCCTTCGCCCCAGTCGCGCCGTTTCCACTCGCGGAGCGTGTTGGTGACGTGGCCGTTCTGGTCGGTTTCGCTGATCAGCCGCAGGGGGAGCTGCCAGCAGACATCGGGTTTCCAGTCCATCGGACGTTCACAGGCGGCAAGCGCCGCGGAGTGGAGCGCGCACCCCGCTCCGCCCGGGAAACCGGGGCGGTTGAGAAAGCAGCAGGCGTCGTCGATCTGGCGGGTGACCCAGTCGCCGTCGGCGTTGCGGGTGATCGGCCCGCCGTCGCTCTTGGTCTCGGCGGCGAACTGCCACACGTCTGCTGTGAGGCGCTTGGCGGCGTCGGCGACGGTCTTGCGGTCCGCCTTGTCGGCGAAGTGGGCGCCGTAGCTGCAGCACCCCTGGCCGAGCTCGGTGGCGTCGGCGGTGAGGACGCCTTTGCAGCCGTTGCCGAAGATGCAGGTCCACGAGCTGAGCAGGAACGTTGCGTCGAACAGCCAGGTCGTGCCGTCCGGTTCCTCGAAACCGACCCATTCGTGCGTGAGCGGTTGGGGCGTGGTCGGCATGGCCGTGAAATCTAGACTCCGGGCGTGAGGGACACCCGTTTCGATGACATCCGCGAGCGCCTCGAGGCCATCGCCGAGGAGCTCGCCGACCTGTCGATGGAACACCTACGCCGATCCATCGACGAGGGTGGCGATCAGCTACCGCTCGACGAGAAGCGTCTCAGTCGTGCCCGGCGAGCAGTGCTCAAGGCGGCGGACGTCCTCCGATCGGACTCGAGCTCAGAGTGACTGCACCAGCTGGTGCAGCCGGCCGAAGTGGCGGTTGTCGAAGGACATGATCAGGCGTGGTCGCCATACCTCGTCGTCGTCGTCGATCTCGGCGGGGAGCGCGGTGGTGCGCTCGATGCCCCCACTGGTCACGATGTCGGCGAACTCGCTGTTCAGGTGGTCGAGGGTCGCGTCGTCGACGTCGTGTTCGAGCCGGATGACGAGGCGACCGTCGACGTACCGGATCGAGTGGAACACCCGGTAAAAGCCGTCGATGTAGTCGAGTGCCTCGTCCACCGACGAGGTGATCCTCGCCAGGTCGAGGTCGACCGGCGAGATCAACCCGGCGTCCAGCAGTTCCTCCTCGACGAAGTCCTTCCAGAGTCGCCAGTAGCCGTCACCCTCCGGCTCGAACAGCACGACCGGTACCGGCGGTTCCTTGCCCGTTTGGATGAGGGTGAGCAGCTCGAACGTCTCGTCGAGGGTGCCGAATCCCCCGGGGAACACGACGTAGGCCGACGACTCTCGCATGAAGGTGAGCTTGCGGCTGAAGAAGTGGCGGAAGCGCACCATCCGGTCGTCGGGCACGATCCCGCCGCCGTCCATCGGTTCGAACGGGAGGCGGATCGTGACGGCGAACGAGTTCTCCCGTCCGGCACCCTCGACCCCGGCGGTCATGATGCCGGGGCCGCCACCGGTGATGACCATCCAGTCATTGGCGGCCAGCGCGGCACCCATCGCTGCTGCCGCCATGTAGGCGGGGTCGCCGGCGGGCGTGCGAGCCGACCCGAAGATCGAGCACTTCCGCGAAGCCCGGAACGGGCGGAACTGGTTGGCAGCGCGGCGGAGGTCGCGGAAGGAGGAGGCGATGAGCTTGAGTTCGCCTCGGTCGTTGCCGTCCATGGCGAAACGCACGGCGGTGGTGACCAGCTCCGTGACGACATCGACGTCCTCGGTGATCCCCGTGGCAGCGACGACATCGAGGATCGCCTGATCGACGGCGGGATCGCCCGTCTTCGGGCGGAAGTCGCGACGTCGTGGTATCGGCCGTGCCGGCGATGGCGAGGTGGTCTCGGGGGCCGTGGAATCGGCGGTCACGACGTCGCCGTCACCGGGATGCGACCGCGTTGGGGTGCCGCGGAGTCCTGCTGCGGCTCGACCCGACCGTAGAGAGTTGTGCGTTGGGCGAGCGTCCGGCCGAGCGGCCCGACGAGCGCCTCGAAATCGGCTTTCGTGGCGAGCTGCCCGTGCTCGGCGCCGGCGGCACGGCTGATGTTCTCGTTGATCAGCGTTCCTCCGAGGTCGTTGACCCCGGCGGCGAGCATCTGGCGGACCCCGTCGAGTCCGAGCTTCACCCACGACGCCTGAATGTTGTCGATAAGACCGTGGTAGGCGATTCGGCCGACGGCGTGCATGAGGACCGACTCGCGGAACGTCGGGCCGCGGCGTGACTTCTTCTGCAGATAGATCGGCGACGCCATGTGCACGAAGGGGAGTGGTACGAACTCGGTGAACCCGCCGGTCTCGGCCTGCAACGCACGCGTGGCGACGAGGTGTCGGGCCCACGATCGGGGGGACTCGATCGAACCGAACATGATCGTCACGTTCGACCTCAGCCCCACGGAGTGAGCGGTGCGGTGGGCGTCGAGCCACTCCTGCGTGTCGATCTTGTCGGCGCACAGGACCTTGCGGACCTCGTCGTCGAGGATCTCCGCGGCGGTGCCCGGAAGGGTCCGGAGGCCTGCGTCCTTCATGCGCCGGAGGTAGTCGGCGAGCGGCTCGCCGTTTCGCTTGGCACCCTCGGTGACCTCCAACGCGGTGAACCCGTGGACGTGGATGTCAGGTGCCGCTTCCTTCACGGCGCGGGTGACGTCGAGGTAGTAGTCGCCGTCGAAGTCGGGGTGGATCCCTCCTTGCAGGCAGATCTCGGTCGCACCGATCGCCGCCGCCTCGCGTACCTTCGCGGCGATGTCCTCCAACGTGAGGAGGTACGGCTTGCCCCGCAGGTTGAGTGAGAGCGGGCCCTTCGAGAAGCCGCAGAACCGGCACTTGAACGTGCAGACGTTGGTGTAGTTGATGTTGCAGTTGGACACCCAGGTGACGGTGTCACCCACGGCCTTCCGCCGGAGCTCGTCTGCGAGCGCGGCGACGGCCTGTACCTCGGGGCCGCGGGCCGCGAACAGCGTGGTGATCTCGTCCTCGCCGACCTGCTCGCCGGTCTGAACGCCCGCCAGCACCTCCGCGACCGGGCCGGTGAGGGTCGGGGTCTCCTGCGTGACGAGGTGCAGCCCGGCGATGGTTCCGGTGCGGATCAGCTCGGGGGGCGAGCAATCGGCGCCCGAGTACCAGACGGGCGAGTCCGGTGCTTCGCTCTCGGTGTCGCGGTCGCGGCCCAGCGACTCGGCGTCGGAGCGGTCCAGCACCGGGAACCACATCGTTTCGGCCAGCCACCGCTCGGGCTCGGCGGCGAACTCGGGATAGATCGTGAGGCGCGGCGCGAGGGTGTGGCCAGCTGCTTCGGTGACGGCGCGCAGGCGGTCGATGGCGGGCCAGGGCCGTTCGGGGTTGACGTGGTCGGCGGTCACCGGCGACACCCCGCCCCAGTCGTCGATGCCGGCGTCGAGCAGGGAGCCGAAGTCGTCGGTGAGGTTCGGGGGAACCTGGAGGTGGACGTCGGGCGGCAGGATGATCCGGGCGAGCGCGATCGCTTCGAGGTACTCGTCGGTCGGGCACGGCGGCGCCGCGTGCATCGACGTTCCCGGCTTCGGGAGGAAGTTCTGGACGATCACCTCCTGCACGTGGCCGTGACGGCGGTGAGATGCCGCTATCGCCTCCAGCGCTTCGATGCGGTCAGCGCGGGATTCGCCGATGCCGACGAGGATGCCGGTGGTGAACGGGATCTGCAGCTCGCCGGCCCACTCGAGGGTGGCAAGGCGTCGCTCGGGGGTCTTGTCGGGCGACCCGCGGTGGGCCGCCAGGTCGCCGTTGAGTGATTCGAGCATCATGCCCTGGCTCGCCGACACCTCCCGCAGGGTCGCCAGGTCCTCACGGCTGAGCGCTCCGGCGTTGGCGTGGGGGAGCAGGCCGGTCTCGTCGCGGACCAAAGCGCACATGGCGGCGAGGTAGTCGACGGTGGACGCGTAGCCGTACTGAGCGAGCCACTCGGCGGCGACGGGGTAGCGGAGCTCGGGGCGCTCGCCGAGGGTGAACAATGCCTCGTGGCACCCCACCGCTGCGCCGGCACGGGCGATGTCGAGCACCTGGTCGGGGGTGAGGTAGGGGGAGTCGAGGCGAGCCGGCGGCTGGGCGAAGGTGCAGTAACCGCAGCGGTCCTGGCACAGCATGGTGAAGGGGATGAACACCTTGGGCGAGTAGGTGACGCGGTTGCCGTGGTGCGAGTTGCGGATCGCGGCCGCTCTGCTGAGGAGCTCGTCCAACGGGGCGTCGAGCGGTTCCTCGGTCGGGGACGGGTCGGTGAGGGTCATCGGGTGGCTCCCGTCGCGGGATCGTGGTCGGGGTCGTGGTCAGTGTGGGGGTCGCTGTGGGGGTGGCGGCTGGCGATGTCGCCCGGGCTGAAGGTCTGTTGGCAGGTGCGGCACCAGAAGCCCTGCTCGAGCTCCGAGCCGCACGGTTCGTGGACCAGGATCGTTGGCGGGTGGCCGTCGTTGAGCCAGCGGTCGCCCCAGCGCATGAGCGCAACGAGGGCGGGGGACAGCTCCATGCCCATGGGGGTGAGGCGGTACTCGAAGCGTTCGGGGTGGGTCTGGTAGCGCCGCTTCACCATGACGCCAGCGTCGACGAGCTTGCGGAGCCGGTCGGCGAGGACGGGGCGGGCGATGTCGAGGTCCCTGCGGAAGTCGTCGAAGCGGCGAATCCCCCGAAACGCGTCGCGCATGATGAGGATCGTCCACCGATCGCCGATCACGCCGAGGGCCCGGGCGATGGAGCAGTCCGGGGGAGCGACCTCACCTGCCGCGGGGTCCAAATCCGCCGCGGAGGTGGGCTCTGTGGTGGGTCCTGACAGTGTGACGACCATGGCTCGGACGTTAGTTCGCAATCCGAACTGAGGTGGGTTCATTCGGCGAACCGACCGCCGCTCGAGCGCGTGGCCGCGGGTGATGTGGTCGATGAGTTCCGCCGCGCCTCGACGCCGACGCTGTCGGAGACCCGCCAACCCGCACGTGCACGTCACAAGTCGTCGGTGTTGCGACGTTGCACCGCCGACCGGTGACGGAGAGCTGCTCGCCTGGTCTGATCGGCGTAGTCGAGGAGTGAGCGAGCAGCGAGAATCGTCTCCTCTCGCGCTGGGTTGGGCAGGGCGTCGACGCCGTAGACATCATCGACGATGTCAGCGACCTGTTCGGGGGCGGAGATACTCAGAATCTCGAACAGGTCGAGGATGTCGATCTTGTCCGCTGGGCGGAACGCCGCCATCTTCATTGCAACGAGAGAACGCGTGGCGAGGCTGTCCGAATCGTGAGGCCGGGTATCTCGGTGACGACCGCCTCCGTGTCGCGTCGCGGCGGCGGGATCCACGGCGCTGCGTTGCTGTTGAGCCAGTCCGGTGGGAGGTCGAGATCGTTCGCCATTCGCTCGACCTCGGCGGCGACGGCATCGTTCGGCTCGAAGACGGCGTCGATGTCGGCTGTGAGTCGCCGATCCTCGACGATGGTCGTTGCGATGGCGGCGTCACCGACGATGTAGACGTTGGCATCGACCCCGTGAATCTGGAGTCGCCTTCCGAGCTCTGTGCAGCTCGATGATCTCCTCGCGATCAAGCTCGGAATCGGCAGGCATCAGAGTGACTCGAGTCCGCGTTTGTCGAAGAAGATGTTGCACTCGGCGAGCTCCGGCGGAGTCGCTGCGACCTGCCGGTCGGCGAGAATCGGATTCGGATCGGGAAACCATGACTCGTCGAGTGGCGGCGTGTGAGTCCACTCGAGGGCGTCCCGTCCGGAGCGGACGGCTTCTCGAGCGACCGCCGCAGCAATGAGCGTGTCCCACCGGTGGTCGCCCGTGCTCGGCGGGGCAGCGAAGGCGCTAGTGAACTCGTCGCCATCGACGATCGCCCTGAGATCCGCGACCATGAGCGCCAGCAGTCGGAAGGCATAGATGATGTCGCCCCGGTCGAGTTCGTCGCGAATTCGCCGGGCTCCGTCGGCAACCGTGAGCCGCTTGCCTCTCGACCAGTTGCCTTCGGTGGTGGCTTCGATGTCAGGTCCTCAGCTCGCCGAGGACCTGAAGGACGATGTCGATCTCGACCCGAACGCGCCCGCGCTCGAATCCGCTGATCCATTGCCGTGTGGTTCCGGTGCGACTAGCGAGGTCGGCTTGGGTGATGCGACGGCGTGTTCGCTCGGCGCGACATGCAGCGCCGAGGTCGTGTGTGGTGGCCGCTCGCACGACGCAATCGTACCCCGATGTCAGCGAACCCTGACACCGAACGAAGCCGTCAGCGGTGACCTGTTGGCTAAGGAAGGTGCGACTGGTTTCGCTCGCCGAGCTCTGGGGGATTCGCGCGAGCAGTCCGCAGGAATCCCCCAAAAGTTCGCCGCGCGGCGCTCGTTCGCGCGGTGCCCTACTTCGAAGCGGCCTGCAGCGCGGCGGCTTTCGTCTCGAGGACGTCAAGGAGTTCGTCGAAGCTCTTGATGAACGCGTCGACGCCCTCGCGTTCGAGCACGTCGGCGACCTCGTCGAGGTCGACGAGACGACCAACCGCCTCCCAGGTGAGGTGCGCGGCGTGGGGGTCGGCGTCGACGGTGCGCTTCACCGTCCCGTGGTC
>JAIBBP010000209.1 GCA_019694615.1 Microthrixaceae bacterium
GCAGGCGGCATGGGTCTCATCTCGGGTCGCAAGGCGTTCCAGAAGCCCCGCGCCGAGGGCATCGAGCTGCTCAACGCCATCCAGGACGTCTACCTCGACCCCACGGTCACCATCGCGTAAGGCGACCGAGATGGCCTCTCGCCACCAGGCCGCCGAGGTGCCGGAGCGGAAGAAGCGAGCGTAGCGAGTGAGCCTGAGCGGAGGTGGCCTCGGCCATGAGGTCTGGATCCTGGATCTCGACGGCGTGATGTGGCTGGGCGAGACCCCGATTCCGGGGTCCGCCGAGGCCGTCGGGCGTCTCGCTGCTGCGGGGATACGCGTCGGCTATTGCACCAACAACTCCTCCGAGCGGGTCGGCTTCTACGAAGAGAAGCTGGCCCGTTTGGGCGTTCGTGAGGATGTGTCGGGCTCGGTCATCAGCTCCGCGATGGCGGCAGCCTCCCTGCTGCATGCCGGAGAGCGAGTGCTGCTGTGCGCCGGCGACGGCGCCCGGGAGGCGGTCGAGGTCGCCGGCGCCGAGGTCGTGCCACAGAGCTTTGACGGCGCGATCGACACCGTGCTCGTTGGCTTTCATCGTTCGTTCGACTACGCGGCGATGCGCGCCGCGGTCCGGGCGGTCCTGGCTGGGGCCCGGCTCATCGCGACCAACGACGACCCGATCTACCCTGCCGCCGACGGCCCGGCTCCGGGATGCGGCTCGATCCTCGCGTCGATTGAGCGCGGGTCGGGCGTGGGCGCGGTCGTCGCGGGAAAGCCCCACGGAACGATGGCCGATCTCGTTCGCGGGACATTCGGCACCAACGGCGTGTTCGTCGGTGACTCCCTGCACACCGACGGAGCGATGGCCGCTGAGCTGAACTGGTCGTTCGGGCTGGTTCTGTCGGGCAACATTGGCGCCGACGCGGTGCCGGCGGGTCAGCCCACCGAATGGGTGGCTCCGGATCTTGCGGAGCTCGTTGATCGGTACTTGCGGCAGTGAGCGCGTTGATATGAGGGAGCCGAGATGAGCGCTCGGCGGCGCCTCGACTCGGAGCTCGTTCGACGGAGCATCGCACCCAGCCGGGCCGAAGCGGTCCGGCTCATCGAAGCGCGTCGGGTCACGGTCGGGGGAGTGCTGGCCGACAAGGCGGCGCGGCTGGTCGCCGCCGGCGACGCCGTCGAAGTGCTCGGCCCGCCGCGGCGCTACGTCAGCCGGGGTGGCCTGAAGTTGGAGGCCGCCCTCGATGAGTTTCACATCGACCCGGCCGGCCTGCGGGTGCTCGACGCCGGAGCGTCGACTGGGGGGTTCACCGACTGCGTGCTGCAACGCGGCGCGGCCGAGGTGGTGGCGGTGGACGTCGGCTACGGGCAGCTGCACGAGAAGCTCCGGGCCGACGCCCGGGTCGTCAGCCGGGAGCGACTCCACGTGCGAGACGTGTCGCCCGAAGCGATCGGCGGGATGGTCGACCTCATTGTGGGGGACCTGTCGTTCATTTCGCTGACGAAGGTCGTGGAACCGTTGCTGAAGACAGTCGTGACGGGCGGAGACCTCGTCCTGCTCGTCAAACCGCAGTTCGAGGCGGGGCGAGCCGACGTCTCCAAGGGACGCGGTGTCATCACCGACCCTGACATCTGGCGTCGCGCCGTCGACGACGTCGTTGCCGCGTTCGCGGACCGAGGAGCGGTCAAGATGGGCGAGATGGAGTCGCCGATCCACGGTGCCGAGGGCAATACCGAGTTCCTGGTGCATCTCAGGAAAACGACCGCGACCCTCGACGCGGGGCGTCAGGTCGATTCGTGAGCGCGTTCGGATTCCTCCTGCACGGCGATCGGGACGTGGCGGTGCGACTCGGAGCGGAGCTCGCGGTCTGGCTCGGTGAGCGGGACCACGAGGTGCGCTTCACGAAGGACGACGCGGTGCGCGTCGGGCTCGGCGCTGAGGGGTTCGATCGTGACGAACTGGCCGAGGGCCTGGACCTCCTGGTCGGCATCGGTGGCGACGGCACGATGCTAGACGCCGTGTCGATCGCAGCTCCCGTCGGCGTGCCGGTCCTCGGCATCAACGTGGGGCAGCTCGGCTATCTGACGACCGTCGAGCCCTCGGGTGCCAAGTCGGCGCTGAAGCGGTTTCTCGCCAACGGCTATGTCATCGAGGAGCGACTTCGCATCGGCACCCGAGTCGAGCGTGCGGATCGCTCGGTGGAGAGCGTCCCCGCGGCACTCAACGAAGTGTTGTTGGAGCGCGCCGATCTCGGCCACACCGTACGCATCGATGTCGAGCTCGACGGAGCGGCGTTCACGCCCTACGTCGCTGATGGCGTGATTCTCGCCACGCCCACCGGTTCCACGGCGTACGCGTTCTCCGCTCGTGGACCGATCATCGATCCACAGCACCGGGCGATGGTGCTGGTCCCGGTGTCGCCGCACATGCTGTTCGATCGGGCGCTCGTGCTGGCTCCCGACTCATCGGCCCGACTCGTCGTGTCGGGCACACGGCGCGCCCACCTGTCGATCGACGGTCACCCCGGAGGCGTGCTCGAAGTCGGCGACGCGATCGTCTGCACGGCCGATCCTGTGCCGGCGCGCCTGGTCCGCTTCGGTCAGCCGGCGCTCCACCACCATCAGGTGCTCAAGGCCAAGTTCGCCCTTCCTGACAGATGACGCGCCGACAGGTGACGTGTCGCAGCGGACCGCTCGGGTGGACTGCTCCGGTGACGGCGAGTCGGCGTCGCCTCATTACACTCTCCCGGCGATGCTGGTAGAGCTCGCTGTCCGCGATCTCGGTGTTATCGCCGAGCTACGCCTCGACTTCGGTGCCGGCATGACCGCGCTCACCGGCGAGACCGGCGCGGGCAAGACGATGATCATCGAGGCGCTGGCGCTCCTGCTCGGTGGCAAAGCCGACCCGACACGGGTGCGTCCCGGCGCCGAGGCGAGTGTCGTCGAAGGTCGCTTCACGACCCCGGGGGACGCCGGGGCAGAGGGCGACGAGATCGTGTTGCGCCGAGTTGTTCCGGCCGAGGGCCGGAGTCGGTGCTACGTCAACGGCGAGATGGCCACGGCCGCCGGGTTGGCCGAGATCGGCGGCCGGCTGGTCGAGATCTGCGGCCAGCACTCCCACCAACGACTGCTGTCGCCGCGGGCTCAGCGCGACGCTCTCGACCGCTTCGGCAAGGTCGACCTCGCGGCGTTCGTCGTCGCGCAGTCCCGTCGACGTGACCTGGAATCGCAGCTCGCGGCGCTCGGGGGCGATGAGCGTTCACGCGCCCGGGAGATCGACATCCTGAGGTTCCAGGTGGACGAGCTCGACGCTGCGAACGTCAGCGATCCCGACGAGGACGCGAGGTTGGCCGCGGAGGAGGACGTGCTCGCCGACGCCGTTGCCCATCTCGAAGCCGGAGCGGCGGCGCTCGCTGAGCTGCATGACGACGGTGCGGCGTCGGATCGCCTCGGCGCAGCGCTCGCGGCGCTCGATCATCGGACTCCGTACGAACCAACAGCGTCCCGGCTGCACGGACTGCTCGCCGAGCTGGCCGACACCGTCGGCGACCTGCGGGACCAGATCGAACGGATCGAGCCCGACCCCGAGCGCCTCGACGCCGTCCGCGCTCGCCGGCAGCTCCTCGTCGAGTTGCGTCGCAAGTACGGCGACACGCTGGCCGACGTGATGGCCTACCACCGGGAGGCAGCGTCGCGGCTCGACGACCTCATGTCCCATGACGCCCGAGCCGCGGAGCTCGAAGACGCGATCGCCGCAGCGCTGGAGTTCGAGGCTGCCGCCGCAGCGAAGGTGGCTGCCGCCCGTCGGGCGGCAGCTCCGCAGTTGGCCGAGGCGGTTGCCGAGCGCCTCGCTGAGGTCGCTCTCGGCGCAGCCAGCGTCGAGATCGGTGTCGGCACCGAGGACCCCGGCGACGACGTCGAGTTCCGGATGAGCGCCAACGCCGGCATGTCCCCACAACCCATCGCTCGTGCCGCGTCGGGTGGCGAGCTGTCGCGAACCATGCTGGCGCTCCACCAGGTGCTCAGCGTCGGCGCTCCGACGATGATCTTCGACGAGGTCGACGCCGGCGTCGGCGGCACAGCCGCGACTGCGGTCGGTCGAGCACTCGCGGGGCTGGCGCGGGACACGCAGATTCTGGTGGTGACCCACTTGCCGCAGGTCGCCGCGTACGCAGACGTCCAGCTCTCGGTGTCGAAGTCGGGCGACCAGCTCGCTGTGACATCGATCCGACAACTCGACAGCGACGCCCGAGTGATCGAGCTGAGCCGCATGCTGTCGGGGTCGCCCGACAGCGAAACCGCCCGTCGCCACGCCGAGGAGTTGCTCGACCTCGCCGCACGCGACCGGGTCGGTTGATGGCCGTCGCCTCCACGATCGTCAGCGGAGCGACCCGCTCCGATCGTCGGACCAAGGACCTCGCCAAGCGCCTCCAGCCGGGCGAGATCGCTGTCATCGATCACAAGGACCTCGATCGGGTGGCAGCGGAGACGCTGGCCGAAGCGGGGATCGTGGCGGTCGTCAACGCCGCCGAGTCCAGCTCGGGGCGCTACCCCAACGAGGGTCCGGTGATCGTGCTCGAAGCCGGCATCGCTCTCGTCGACGGCGTCGGGAGCGACATCATGGACCGTTGGGAGGACGGCACCCTGATGACCATCGACGGCGCCGACCTCGTCGTCGACGGTGAGGTCGTTGCGCACGGGGTGCGGCAGACCACCGAGTCGATCCACGAGATCCACGAGCGGTCGAGAGCGACCCTCGGTGCAGAGTTCATTCGATTCGTCGAGAACACCGTCGAGTACTTCGATCACAACCGCGACCTCGTGAGCGACGACCTCGACGTACCCGACGTCGGCATCGACTTCACCGGCCGGCACGTACTCATGGTCGTGCGGGGCCACGACTATCGCGAGGATCTCCAACTCCTCCGCGACAGCGGCTACGTGGGCGAGCAAAGGCCGATCCTCATCGGCGTCGACGGAGGTGCCGACGCTCTCCTCGAGATGGGGATGCGCCCAGATGTCATCGTCGGCGACTTCGACTCCGTGTCGGAGTCGACGCTCAGAACCGGAGCGAAGCTCGTTGTGCATGCATTCCCCGACGGTCACGCCCCCGGTGCGGAGCGGCTCGACGAGCTTGGCCTGCCGTACGCCACCTTCAAGGCCTCGGGCACCAGCGAGGACATCGCCATGCTGATGGCGTTCAACCGAGGTGCGGAGTTGATCGTCGCGGTCGGCACCCATTCATCGATGGTGGATTTCCTCGACAAGGGCCGGTCTGGCATGGCGTCGACGATCCTGACCCGCATGAAGGTCGGCCCGATCCTCGTCGACGCCAAGGGCGTGAACCGGCTGTATCACTCCGCGGTGCGCAAACGGGACCTCCTGTTGCTCGTCGCCGGTGCGATGGTGGCCATCGCCATCCTGATCGTCGTCTCCGACCCCGTCCGCCTCGTCATCCACTCGATCTGGTCCGACCTCACGGGATGACGGAGGAACTCGCTGTGCTTTGTCGTCCTACCGACCCTTCGGCTTCGCCGATACAACGACACTGTCCTGATGGATCGAGCTCCTTCGTCGCTCGATCGGGCTGGTCCGACCTCACGGGATGACGGAGGAACTCGCTGTGCTTTGTCGTCCTACCGACCCTTCGGCTTCGCCGATACAACGACACTGTCCTGATGGATCGAGCTCCTTCGTCGCTCGATCGGGCTGGT
>JAIBBP010000091.1 GCA_019694615.1 Microthrixaceae bacterium
CGTCGGCCCGCCCCAGTACTGAATCAGGAACAGCCGGAACCGCTCGCGGGCGGGTCCGAGGTCCTCGGGCTCGGGGTAGTGAGCGAGCAGCACCGCGTCCGCTTCGACGTTGTCGTAGAAGTGGTCGACCAGCTCGACGAAGAAGCGCTCACCGCCAACGGCGTCGAACAGTGTGGGCTCGGGAGTGCGTCGAGGAGGTCCAAGGGGGCTGACGGCCATGGGCCTACTTGTAGCCCACCGAGATCTGCTCGATCCACCAGTCGGGGGCGGCGTTCATGATCGCTCCCAGGTCGAAGTAGTCCCACCAACGGTCGACCTTGCCGCCACGCACCTCCATCACCGAGCAGAACCGCAGCAGCACCGTCTCCCCGGTGTGCCAGAACCACTCTTCGTTGTGCTCGGTGACCACGATGTCGCCTGAGGCGACGATAGGCCCGTCGTGCAGTTCGTACCGCTCAAGAGGGCCGAGCCCCAGGCGGAGACGAGCAGCCGTCTCCTCCGGACCGAACGCACCGTCCTCCACGCCGATGACCGCGACGTCGATGTAATGGCCCCGCTCACTCATCATCGCTCCGACGGCGTCGAAATCACGACGACCCAGAGCGTCCCAGAACGACTCCACCAACTCGACGTTCGCCGATTCCTGTTCTCCGGACACGAATCATCCCCCTGAGCTGAATCCCGCTGCGAGGAGTCCACCAGCACCTCCGGAGCCTCGCAACCCGTTCGGGTCGTCGAGCGGTCCCCCTACACTGACTCCGCCCGCCTCCGTAGCTCAGGGGATAGAGCGAGTCACTTCTAATGACCAGGTCGTAGGTTCGATTCCTACCGGGGGCACAGTGTCTTATCGACGTTGGAACGCGTATCCGCATCCCGAGGTTTCGTCGAGCTCCAGCGAGAACCTCTGCGAGATCTCGTTGTGAGATGTCAAACGAGCAGGTCCGTCAGCACCTCGATCCGACCCGAGCCGTGCGGCCCGACTCCACCGTCGGATCGTCGGTCGCCGCGAGCTCGCCGAGACGCTGAAGATCCGCCGTCAACTCGGTGCCGCGGCCCCGATGTGATGGCACCAGGATCGAGTAGAGCAACGCCAGCATCTTGGGCGCCCGCAGCACGGCGTAGGACTGCACGATACGGGTGCCACCCTCATCGGCGCTCAGCTCGATCGTCCACCGGCTGCTGTCGGGGAAGAACAAGGTCGGGACGGTTCGCCAGACCAGTCGGTGCGGTGCGTCGGCGACCTCGACCTCGTTGATTCGGGTCCAGCTCCAGGGGCCGGCCTTGTTGGTTCCGCGGAACCGAGCTCCCGGAACAGCGACCGTGGCTCCGTCACTCCATGTCACCTGGCGGCACTCGCGGCTCCACTCGGGAACCCTGGTCACGTCGCTGACGACCCGCCAGACCGCGTCGGGCGGCACCGGAACGACTGCCTCGACCTGACCATGCGTCGGAATGCCGCGGGCGAGCGGACGGGCCGGCCGGTAAGCATCGCGGTCCGTTTCTCCCCAGCAGGCCACGGCGTGGCGTCGGTATCGCCCGGCGAATCCGTGCAGGAGAATCGACCGCACGAGGGGTGGAACCGTGTGTACGACGACGTCCGCCCGTTCTGCGTCCAGGCCGTCGAGCAACCAGTGCCCTTCGAACCCAAGCTCCGAGGTCGACTTCGGACCGACGTAGTAGCGCTGCTCGATCTCCGCCCACTCCGCCGCCGAGATCGCCACAGAGGTCAGCGGCATCAACTCGGCCTCCTCGCGTTCGAGGTGAGGAAGCAGCACATCGGTCAGGTCGCGCAGAGCCACGGCGAGGGCGTCACCGGACTCTTCCGACGGGTGCACGGCGAACGCCCTCGCTGCGTTCTCGCACCGGTCGATCAGCGGCGCGATGCGCTCGTGGTCCTCCTCCATCTCATCGACCACCCCGACGATGTCGGGGCGTCGCCGACGCAGGAGCGGCCAGACCCCCTCGTCCTCACCGTGGTGGTGTTGATGGAGGAAGCCCATCATCCACTCGACGTGTCGTCCGACCGCCTGCCCCTGAGGCTTGGGAGGGGGAACATCGCCACTGAGCGTGTCGATGGAGCGAGCCAGGTCGCGGCGCAACGCATCGTGGACTATGCCCATCATGCGCATGTCCGACGGGGTGGTCGTGTCAGTCATCGTCTACTTCCCTTCGGCTGGTGCGAGCAGGCGGCCGATCGTGTCGGCCAACCAGGTTTCGTAGTGATCGGCGCTCCAACCGGCGTGTGCGGTGAGGAGCTGGAACACCTCCACGCTCACGACCGCCCACAGTCCACCGACCACCGGATCGGCGACGTCCTCGCCGGCGAGCATCCGCGCGCCCTGCCTCACGTCTGCGGTCCGCCGCTGTTCCAACTCGGTGAGGAGCGTTGCGAGTTCCGGCTCGGCGTAGGCACCTTCGCGCAATGCATCACGCAGACCGCTGACCCGCTCGTTGATCTGCCGCACGAGCGCTGCCGCCGCTGCCGCACGATCGACCGTCGTGCCCGCGCCGATGCGAGCAAACTCCGGGCGC
The DNA here is from genome assembly GCA_019694615.1 of Microthrixaceae bacterium. Classification (GTDB taxonomy): domain Bacteria; phylum Actinomycetota; class Acidimicrobiia; order Acidimicrobiales; family Microtrichaceae; genus SSF14. The sequence continues at coordinate 2,533 of JAIBBP010000091.1, forward strand.
TCAGCGAGCGGGACCTGTACCAGGTCGCCGACCACCGAGACGTCGAGAGCGGCCTTGAACAGACCCACCTTCGAACCGAACGCCGAATACACCGTTTCGACGGAGACCCCTGCCTGCCGCGCCACGTCCCGTACGCCTGTACCGGTCCAACCGCGCTCGCCGAACAACTCGACTGCCGCGTCCAACACCGAAGCGCGAGTCTGCGCCGCCTGCTGCTCACGACGAGGTGAGGCGTATCGCCGTGGTGCTGTCCCCACTTCTGCTCCCATTCACCAAGTATGGAACAGATCTGTATTCAATACAATCTTGTTCTGACTTCGGATCGAGCGTTCCTGTCTTCGGCAGCGCTGCCGGACAGTCGCGATCTATCGTTTGGGCAATCGTTCGGACACGAAGGAGGGGCCTCATGGGAGTCGACGGTTTCGCCTACAACCTGTTCCTGCTGCTGCACGTTCTGGCGGCGATCGTCGGCTTCGGCGGGGTGCTGCTGAACGGCGTGTACGCAGCGAAATCCCGAGCGCTACCCCCCGACCAGGCGCTCGCCGTGATGGAGACGAACGCGTTCGTCAGCATGAAGGTCGCGGAGAAGGCGATCTACGCGGTGGCGCTGTTCGGCGTTGCACTCGTCGAGGTCAGCGACGACGTGTGGAGCTGGTCGAACCTCTGGGTCTGGCTATCGCTCGTCCTGTACGTCGCGGCGATCGGCGTGTCCCACGGCGCGCTTGGTCCGGCGGTGAAGGAGATGCTCGCCCTCCAACGAGAGGTCGTCGAGGCCGGCCCGCCCACGACCGCCGGCCCGCCACCGCAGGTCACACGGATGGCCGAGCTCGGCAAGAAGCTCGGCGCGACGTCGATGTACCTCGACCTGTCCCTGGTCGCGATCCTCGTGCTGATGATCTGGAAGCCGACCTGACGACCCGTCCGCGACGTGACTTTCAGCCGGTGACCGACGCCGCCCAGAGCGCCGGGCCGATCTGCACGTTCCACACCCAAGCCTGACCCCTGTCGGTCACATGCACGCGGTCAGGGGTCCCCCAGGCTTTCGCCTTCACCGCCGTCGGCGCACCACCTGGGTCGGCATCGACGCACACTCGATCGGTCGCGGGAATCGTGATCGTGCCAGGGTGTTCGGCGGCGACCTCGCGGAGGTTCGAGTTGTGCCACTCGATGCTCTCCCTTGTGAACTCCTCCGCGTTGGGCTCACCCGGGCGGCGACCCGGGCAAACGAACTCGAGAAGCGCCACTCGGGTGCCCGACGCGTTCGCACGGGCGATGCGATCACCCAACGCGTCCTTCACGGCTTGGCGAATCTCAGGACCGTTCGCCGGCAAAATCGAACCGTCTGGCGCCAAGTAAGCGTGGGACTGCTCGTATCCGCCGGAGGTGATCACGAGCCAGTCGGGTCGCGCCGACAGACCCAGAATCTCCGCGGCCTCAGCCGAGCGTTCACCCCGGCAGTAGGAGCCGTCGACCAACCCGCCGCGAGCGGGATTGTCGACCATCCAGCCAACTGTCCGAACGAGAACTCCACAACCCAGGACCCCAGCGTTCGCGACAACTCCGATGTAGCCGGGGAGTTCCGACCTGCGAACCCCATGCGCGATGGTCGCGGCCTGGGAGTCGCCACCGACGAGCACGGTCAGCGGAGCAGCGGGCGGTGGGACGGCTGTCGGCGGAGCAGCGGTCAGCGCGGGCGGCTCTCCCGACGGCGCCTGCACCACCGGAGACTCCGATGGGACCGTTGGAGCCGCCGTGGAACCGACCGATGTCGTGACCGCGTCCGAAGCTGGCGCCTCAGATGCTTCGAGCAGTTCCTCCACCGAGCTCATCGCATCGCGTGCCGTCGAACGTTCGGTCATCGCCCCCACTGGGTCATAGCCGCGGGCACTCGTGTCGACAATCAGCATCGCGACCACGGTCACCGCCAGGCCACCAGCCCACGCCGTCCGCCGTAGCCCCACCGACGACGCCCAGCCCGACCCCTCACGGAGCGGGCGCTCCACGATGTACAACGACAGTGCACCCAGCGCGAAGGAGACGACAACGGTGATCGACGCGAGAGCAGGGAGTCCCAGCGTTGGCCATCGGGACTGCACGAACACCTGAACCGGCCACGACCACAGGTAGATCCCGTAGGAGCGAACGCCCATCCAACGCAGCGGCGCAAACGACATCGATGTCGCGATGGGACCGGGCCGGGACGCCGCGACCGTGATCGCCAGCCACGACAGTGCCGTCGCGATGAAACCGCCCTGATAGGTACGGATCCCCTCGATCTCGAGAGCGAAGCCGAGCCCGACGATCGCCGCGAGCCCGACGATCGCGGAGGCGGTGAGCCACGGCGGCGCCGGCTCCCAACGGCACTTCGAGCGCTGCATCAGCGCACCCGCCGTACATCCGAGCAGGATCGACGCCGCCCGCGTATCCGAGCCCAGATACACCCGGTTCAGCGAGACTTCGGTCGCGAGGAACGCCTGCCAGGCGTACCCCGTCATCGTGATCACCGAGCACGCGGCCGCAACCGCCATCGCCCGCGGCCACCGAGATCGCCGCGCCACCCACAACACCCCTACGACCAGCAGGGGGAAGAGCAGGTAGAACTGCTCCTCGACCGACAGCGACCACATGTGCTTCAACGGGCTCGTCACCGTCGACCAGTACGTGGTCGAGCCGTACGCCATCTCCCAGTTCCGCCACCACGTCAACGTGGAGAGTGCGTCGACCACCACTCCGTCGGTGGTCGGGAACGCAGCGAGGGTCACGGCCACTACCACCACCACAGCGGGGACGAGTCGGCGGCAACGACGCAGCCACCAACGCGCCAGCTCGGAGAGGTCAGCCGGCGGATCGTCAAGCAGGAGGGAGGTGATGAGGAAACCCGAAAGGACGAAGAATCCTTCGAGGGCGAGGAAGCCCCCGAACCCAACGACGCCGAGGTGGTAGAGCAGCACGATCGGCACGAGGAGGCCGCGCAGACCGTCCAGCCCCGGCATGTGACGTCGAGTGTGCTCCCCCACGTCAGTCAGCTTGCCACGGTGGGCGCCGTTCAACCGAAGGTGCTCATCACCGCGAGTCCGACGATCAGGAGCGTCACGACGACGAGCAGGATGACGGCCTGCCGAGTCGGGTGGCCGGGCCGCTCGGGCGACTTCGACGCGTCGCCGGTCACCGGCCCTCTCCCAGCACCACGACGTCCGACGGCAAGTCGCTCGGACTCCAGTCCACTCCGGTCAGCCGGCGCGACAGCACGTCCGCGATACGGGCGGCGTGAGATCTCGCCCGATCGGCCGTCGGCCCGTTCCATCGGCGATCCAACGACATCGACCACAGCTCATACCAACGGTCGAACATGGCCGACTCGAAGCGTTCGAGTTCGTTGATGCGTTGGTGGGGTCGGAGGATGGCCCCCCGGTAGCCGGGGTCGCCGAACAGGACGCGGCACCAGTAGTCGATGAGCTTCGGGATGTGCTCGGCCCAGTCGACCTCGGCGACCTCGCCGAACACGGGGCTGAGAACGTCGTCGAACACGACCTCGCGGTAGAAGTCGACCACGAGGTCGTGAACATCGGCCCGGCCTGTGATGTCGGGTAACAGCGCACGAGCATCGTTCGTCATGTGGACCCCGCCGGCCACTCCACCATCTCCCCGGTGAGCTGCGAGCTGTGCACACGAGCGACGTTCACTGCGAGCAGCTTCATCGAGTCGGCGTGCTCGCCGGCCCAGCCATCATCGACCGTCTCCTCGAACAGCTCGAGCCACCGTACGAAGTGCGCCTGACGGAACGGTGAGACGAGGTGAACGTCGCGGTGTTTAGCGAAGGGGTTGCCCTGGTAGCCGGGCAGGCCGAAGAGCACCCGACACCAGAACGCCGTGAGCTTTGGCAGGTGTTCGCTCCAGTCGACCTGAGCGACATCGTTGAACAACGGTCCGAGCAGCTCGTCCTGTGCGACTGCGCCATAGAACCGGCGAACGAGCTCGGCGACGTCGTCAGGAGACGCGATGTCGTTTCGTTCGATGCTCGGCGTCGTGATCGCCACGCTCATCACAGACCTTCTTTTTTCTAGTCGTGCGCAGATATTACTGAAATCAGACCGAGGAGTCGACTGCCGGCAGGACGACCAACGGACACGGAGCGTGGTGTGCCAGCTGGTGGGCGACCGAACCGATCAGCATTCCCCGGAATCCGCCCACCCCGCGCGATCCCACGACCACCAGTTCCGCATTCTCGGCGCGGGCAGCGATGAGACCAGCGGTGGACTCGCCACCGATGATCACCCGCGACACCGGCCGGGACAGCCCGGACACGTCAACCGACTCGAGCATGCGCGACACCAGGTCCTCCGCTGCCGACTCGTAGAGCGCTGGATCGGGCATTGCAAGGGTCGGATAGCCGAAGGCCGCCGGGAGCAACCAGCTGTGCACGACCTCGACGTACCCGTTGCGGGACCTGGCCTCATCGACGGCCCACTGGAGCGCCGCCATCGAGGTGCTCGATCCGTCGACTCCGACGACCACCTTTCCCTCAACGACCTCGGCGCTGTCACCGTTGTCACGGACCACAGCGACCGGCACGGTCGAGTGATGGAGACAACGTTGGCTGACCGACCCCATGACGACGCCGCGAATTCCGCCGTACCCATGGCTCCCTACGACGAGCAGCGATGCGTCCTCGGCCGCCTCCACGAGTGCGACATCAGGCTCGTCGTACGCGACCTCCCGTCCGACCGCGCCCGCCGCCTCCGCCCCAAGTACGTCGACGACATACGCATCGAGCGCGGCAGCGGCGAAGCCCTCGTCGTACTCGGTCTCGACCGCGTCGCGTCGATCCGGGTGGTACTGACGGAGGTACGACCACGCCAGCAGGGCAGTCACGGGCCAATCTCGCCGTTCACCCTCCTCTACCGCCCAGCGGAGCGCGACTGCGGCGCACTCCGACCCGTCCATTCCAACGATGATTCGTCCCATACAGGCAGCCTGCCCCACGCGGCCTGTGGTTGGGGAGGGACTTACGGCCCTGTTGTGACCGCATCGAGGGCGACGAGACTTCGCGCATGACAACGCCATCAACGAAGCGGGCGTGGGGCGAGAGCGACGACCGTGTGACGTCGGCGGAATGACGATCTATAGTCACCCAGTATGCGACTTGAGATAACGCGGAAGTCGGACCTCGCGACGCAGGCCCTCCTCTACCTCTCGCGAACCAAGGAGCGGACGAAGGCATCGGTGCTGGCCGACGCCATCGGCACGACGCCCGGCTTCCTCTCCCAGGCGATGACACCACTGGTCTCTGCGGGGTGGGTCCGATCCGAGCCGGGTCCGACGGGCGGGTACACGGCCTTGGTCAACACTGCTGAGATCAGCGTGCTGGATGTCATCGAGACGGTCGAGGGACCGACCGATACCGGACGCTGCGTCTTGCAGGACCGGGCGTGTGGAGCGGACAACCCCTGTGCGCTCCACCGCCCGTGGTCGAACGCACGGGCTCACCTCCTGCAGGATCTCGCGGCGACGCCGGTCGCCACGCTGTTGACGGGATTGGAGAGATGAGCGCGGAGGAAGCCGAACCCGGCGTGAGGGTCCGAGCCCACCAGAGCCTTTGCCTCGGTTACGGCAACTGCCATCGGTTCGCGCCGAACGTCTACCCGCTCGACGAGGACGGCCTGATCGCGATCCACCTCCTCGAGGTTCCCCCCGAGCAGGCGTTGGATGCCTGGCGCGGCGCCACGGTCTGTCCCGAGCGGGCAATCACCGTGATGGGTGAGCCTGAGTCGTACTGGATCCGACGTCGTGAGGAGCAGCAGTGACAGCGACGACCACATCCGCTCTCGCGGCAAGCGCAATAAGCGCACCATCCGCACGCTCTCGCCTCAGAGCCGTCGCCGTACCCTCCGAGCACGGAGGGTGGGGACTGGTCGCTGAACCCTGCCTCCTCGGTCTCGCCGTCGCACCAAGCGCGTCCGGTGCGTTTCTCGCGGCATCCACGTTCGTCGCCTTTCTTCTACGCACGCCAGCCAAGATTGTGTTCATCGACCGGCGCCGTGGACGATGGCTCCCACGAACGAACCTCGCTGCGGCGGTCTCGGCCGTCGAGGCGACCGTCCTCATGGCTCTCGTCGTCGCCGCCGTCGCCGTGCGCCACAACCCGCACTTCTGGGTTCCGGGACTGGTTGCAGCGCCACTGCTCGCCGTAGAGGCTTGGTACGAGGTTCGCTCCCGCGGCCGCCGGCTCGTGCCGGAGCTCGCAGGTGCCATCGGAGTCTGCTCGGTCGCGCCGATGATCCTGCTCGCCGACGGACGGTCGCCGTCGCTCGCAGCTGCCGCGTGGATAGTCCTCGGCGCCCGCGTCGTGACCTCGATCCCCCATGTGCGCTCCAACGTCGACGCGCTGCACGGCCGCACCCGAGATACGAGGGTCACCGCCGGTGCCGACGCCGTCTCCACGGCGCTCGCGTTGATCGCCATCGCGATCGATTCAGCATCCGCGCTCGGAGCGATCGCCGTCATCGCCGTGATTGCCGCCCAGCGCCTGACGTCTCGGGGCGAACCTGCCCCGGCAGTCGTGCTCGGCGTACGCCAAACGCTCTTCGGATTCGGCATCGTCGCGGCAGCGGCCGCCGGCGTGCTCACCCACTTTCCCTGACCATCCCCTACTGGAGGCCATCTCATGTCCGAATCACTGCTCACCACAACGCTTGGCGATCTCGTCACCGCCCGCCCCGACTCTGCCCGCATTCTCGAGCGACGCGGCCTCGACTACTGCTGTGGCGGACGAGAGCAACTCGGCGACGCGTGCAGCCGGCTCGGTATCGCCGTCGAGGAGGTCGTGGCGGAACTCGCCGAGGTAACCGAGAGCCCAGCCGACTGGTCTTCGATGCCGCCCGCAGAGCTGGTCGACCACCTCGAATCCACCCATCACGCGTACCTCCACAACGAGCTCGGTCGGCTCGACGCGCTCGCGACCAAGGTCGCCGGCGTTCACGGCGAACGTCACCCCGAACTGGCAGCGATCCTCGAGACGACCCAGGCGATCCGCGCCGACCTCGAGCCGCATCTCGCCAAGGAGGAACGGGTGCTCTTCCCCATGATCCGCGAGCTCGCGACCGCGACCGAGGCGCCGTCGTTCCACTGCGGGTCACTTCGCAACCCGATCTCGATGATGATGCTGGAGCACGATCGGGCCGGTGACTTGTTGGCCCGGTTGCGAGAACTGACCGACAACTACACCCCTCCCGCCGACGGATGCGCCAGCTACCAGGCCCTGTTCGCCGGTCTCGCTGAGCTGGAGGCTGACACCCACCTCCACGTCCACAAGGAGAACAACGTGTTGTTCCCCGCTGTCGTGGCCCTCGAGGCAGGATTCGATGCGCGGGAGGCGAGCCCGGCGTAGGGTCCCCCATCGAGGAGGCGAACAATGGCAGAAGCCAACCGCTTGGACAGACGAGGCGTCGTCTGGGGGCTCATCGCGGTCGCCTTGGTGGTTGCCCTCACGTTCCTTGGGAGTGATCGGCTCGTCTGGTTCGACGCCGCGCTCATCGGCTACCTGTTCGGAACGATCTTCGCCGCGTTCGGCGTGGTCTATCGCTACGCGGTGTGGCTCCGTCGCCCTCCGACGGCGATGCTCAACCGGCGCGGGTGGGATGCGTTCCGGCGCAACAAGGGCCGCAATCTGGCAGCACTCCCCTCCCTCGCAGCGACCCAGCTCCTCACGCAGGGGTTCATCCGCCGCCGGTCGCGTGCCCGATGGATCGCGCATCAACTGGTGTTCTGGGGGTGCATCCTCGCAGCGCTGGTGACGTTCCCACTCACGCTCGGACTGCTGCATTTCGAGAGCGTCGGCCAGCAAGCCGATCGCTACCAGGTGTACCTGTCACGGGTTGGCACACTCAGTTTCGATGCCGGCAGCATCGCTGGCTGGACCATGTTCCATGCCTTGGACATCGCCGCGGTCCTGGTTCTTGCCGGGGTCTTCGTGTTCCTCCGTCGACGCCTGAACGACCCGGGGGCGTTGGCCGTCGAGCGGGGCGGCGACTTCCTGGCTCTCGCCGGACTTTTCGCCGTGTCGGTCACCGGCCTCTTCCTCACCGTGTCGAGTGCCTGGCTCGAGGGCCAGTTCTATTCAGCGCTAAACACCATCCACGCGCTCACCGTCATTCTCGGGCTCATGTACCTGCCCTTCGGCAAGCTCTTCCACATCTTTCAGCGACCCGGCAACCTCGGCGTCGCCTACTACCGACGCGAGAACAGCGTCGGGGCACCGGCGGTGTGCCGTCGGTGCGGTGGCGAGTTCGCCAGTGCCCAGCAGATCGCCGACCTGAAGGCCGTCCTGCCCGAGGTCGGATTCGACTACACATTCGCCACACGCGTTGAGGGCGGGGAAGACGGCAACTACCAGGACACGTGCCCCCGGTGTCGTCGGGCGAGCGTGACGCTCGCCCAGTCCGCCAGGGTTGGAGGTTTCGGCTGATGACACGCATCCCGCTCACCGAGGAGCAACTCGTCGAGCGCTACGGCCCGCACCTCAACCAGGCTCCCCCCGGGGGTTGGGACGCCGGCATAGAGGTCGACCGGGTCGTCGAGACGCACTGCTGCTTCTGCGGCCAGCAATGCGGGATCAAGCTCAAGGTGCACGACGACCGGGTCGTCGGGTTCGAGCCCTGGTACGACTTCCCGTTCAACGAGGGGAAGCTGTGCCCCAAAGGCGTCAAGCGCTACCTCCAGGGAAGCCATCCCGACCGCCTCCTCCACCCGCTGGAACGGGACGAATCGTCATCGGAGGGGTTTCGTCAGGTGAGCTGGGACGACGCGCTCGATCGCGTCGTCAGCGAGATCCGGCGCATCCAAGCGGCGTACGGCGACGATGCGTTCGCCATGTTGTCGGGCGTGTCGTTGACGAACGAGAAGAGCTACCTCGTCGGAAAGTTCGCCCGGCTCGCTCTCCACACCGCGAACCTCGATTACAACGGCCGCTACTGCATGGTGTCCGCGGGCGCTGGCAACAAGAAGGCGCTCGGCGCGGACCGAGCGCCCAACCCGTGGAGCGACATCCCCCTCGCGGATGTGGTGTGGGTCGCGGGTGCCAACGTGGCCGAAACGTTCCCGATCACCACCAGCTACATCTGGCGAGCGAGGGACCGTGGGGCCCGCCTCATCGTCCAGGATCCACGCGTCGTTCCGCTCGCGCGCACCGCCGACATCTTTCTGCCGGTCCGCCCCGGAAGCGATTCCGCGCTGTTCGGCGCGGTGCTCCACGAGCTGATCCGCAACGACTGGCTCGACCACGAGTTCATCGACGCCCACACCGTCGACTTCGATCTCGCAGCGGCCGCGGTCGCGGACATGACGCCGAGATGGGCTGCCGACGTCTGCGGCGTGCCCGCTGCCCGCATCGAAGAGGTCGCCGAACTCTGGGGTACGGCTGCGACGGGGATGATGCTGCACGCACGGGGCATCGAGCAGCAGACCAAGGGCGTCGACAACGTGCTCGCCGCAATCAACCTCGGCCTCGCGACCGGGAAGTTCGGCAAGCCGGGTTGCGGGGTGTCGACCATTACCGGCCAGGGCAACGGACAGGGCGGACGCGAGCACGGGCACAAGTGCGACCAGCTTCCGGGCAACCGGGACATCACCAACCCCGAGCACCGGCGCCACGTTGCCGAGGTGTGGGGCTGCGATGAGAGCGAGATTCCTGGCAAGGGTATCCCCGCTCAGGAGATCATCGAGGCGATTCACGATGGCACCATCAAGGGTCTGATCTCGATCTGTTTCAACCCGGCGGTCTCCGCGCCCGACTCGAACTTCACTGCCGAGGCGCTCGACCGCCTCGAGTTCTACGTGGCCATCGACTTCTTCCTGTCCGAGACCGGCCACCACGCCGACATCGTGCTGCCGGGCTCGCTGCACGAGGAGGACGAGGGCACCTCCACCACCGGCGAGGGTCGAATCGTCAAGATCAACGCCGCCGTGTCCCCGCCGGGCGAGGCGCGCCTCGACTGGAAGATCCTCGCCGATATCGCCGAGCGCCTGGGACGTGGGGACCGATTCCGCTACGACAGCACCCAGGACATCTTCAACGAGCTGCGTCGCGCCTCAGCAGGCGGCACCGCTGACTACAAGGGCGCGACGTGGGAGCGCATCGTGGCCGAGCACGGCATGTTCTGGCCGGTGCCCGAGGAAGGCCACCCCGGAACGCCACGCCTCTACGAAGGTGGCCGGTTCTTCCACCCCGACGGCAAGGCGCGTTTCCACGGGGTCGCTTGGCGCGAGTCGGCGGAGGCCGTCGACGACGAATACCCGGTGTGGCTGACAACCGGCCGGGTCGTCAGCCAGTACCTGTCCGGCACGCAGACGCGGCGCATCGCCGCGCTGGTGGCTCAGTACCCCGAGCCGCTGTGCGAGATGCACCCGCGCCTCGCCGAGTCGTTGGGGATCGCCGACGGCGACATCGTGACCGTTGCCTCCCGGCGCGGTGACATCACACTCCCGGCGAAGGTCGTCAACACGATCAGGCCGGACACGGTGTTCATCCCCTACCACTGGCCGGGAACCAAAGCGGCAAACCAGCTCACCAACCGCGCCGTCGACCCCATCTCCAAGATGCCCGAGTTCAAGGTCGCCGCAGTTCGTGTCAGGAAGGCCGACGGCCACACCACGACGACCGACGCCCGCGACTTCGAACTCACCGATGCCGGGAAGCCCTCGGCATGACCAAGCAGGCCCGGTACGGGATCGACGACACCCCGATCTTCGTGATCGACCAGAGCCGCTGCATCGGCTGCGAGGCGTGCGTACAGGCATGTGAGGAGTGCGGCACGCACCGGGGGCAGTCTCTCATCCATCTCGAACGCGTCGACCGTGCCCAGTCGACCCAGACGGCGCCCATGGTGTGCATGCACTGCGAGGACCCGACCTGCGCCAACGTGTGTCCCGCCGACGCGATCAAACAGACCGAGGGCGGCATCGTGCAGTCCGCACTCAAGCCGCGATGCATCGGGTGTTCGAACTGCGTGCTCGCCTGCCCGTTCGGTGTGCCGAAGTACGTCGCCGAGTTCGATCAGATGATGAAATGCGACATGTGCACCGATCGCACGTCGGAGGGCTACGCACCGATGTGCGCGTCGGTGTGTCCCAGCGAGGCGCTGTGGTACGGAACGGCCGAGGAGTTCAAGGCCTCGAGAACCGGCTCGTTGATCGATGGCTGGCTGTTCGGGCGTCAACACGTCCGAACGAAGGTCTTCACCGTCGTCGACGACCTCGCCGGCGGCCCACTCGACGCGCTGGCCGCCCCGACTCGCACGTGGCTCGACGACCCGTTCGGACTGGAGGAGGCCCCATGACCGAAGTCGAACCCACCCCGGTCGACCTGCCGACGTGGAAACGCGACTTTCCGTACCAGGCTGCGGCGGAGGAGGACGTCACCCGACGCGAGTTCGCTCGCTACCTCGTCGCCGGAGCAGGGGTCATGGCCGCCGGCAACGTCGGCCTGGCGATCTGGACGCAGATGCGCACGATCAACACCGGTGAGCCGCGGCCGATCGTTCCCCTTGCCGACGTCGCGATCGGTGAGACGCATCTCTTCCGCTACCCGACCGACTCCGACCCGGCCATCCTGCTTCGCCTCGACGACACCGACGTCGTGGCGTTCAGCCAGAAATGCACCCACCTCGGATGCGTCGTGTTCTACGAGGCCGAGGAAGGTCGTTGGCATTGCCCGTGCCACGAAGGCAACTTCGACGCCCGAACCGGCGATGTCATCTCCGGCCCTCCACCACGGCCCCTCGGCCGCATCGATGTCGAGATCCGCGACTCAACGATCTGGGCCCTGGGCGCTACCGGCGGGGAGGAACACGAATGAGAGCGCCGCAACACGCTCCACGCACCTCATCAGCTGTCGCTCTGTACGTGATCATTCTGGTCGCGTTCCAGGTGTTCCTCATCACCGTCGCTGTCGAGGCGTTCCTCACCGACTCCGAAACCCTCGCCTGGTCGAGCGCCGGAGTGTCGGTCGCGCTCGCGGCACTCTCCGCGGGACTGTTCCGCTACCTCCGCCCGTGACGGTACCGAGCGGAGGCGAGACCACGCGCACACCCGAGCCCAACTTCGGCTCGTGGCTCGGATCGCTCTTCCCCGGCTACTTCGCGATGGTCATGGCCACTGGCATCCTCGCCGTCGGGGCCGCGCAACAGGACCTACACCTGCTCGCCGAGATCCTGTACGCCATCGCAGCGATCGCGTTCATCGTGCTCATCTCGTTCAACCTCGCGCGGATCGCGCTCCACCGGGACAAGCTCGTCGCCGACCTCACCAGCCACACCCGCGGGTTCGCGTTCCTCACCCTGGTCGCCGCTACCAACGTGATGGCGAGCGCCTCGACCGTCGTCCACGGTTGGAAGTCACTGGCCTGGGCGCTGTGGTGGGTGAGCGTCGTCTGCTGGGCGATCCTGTTGTACTTCGCGCTCATCGCATCCGTGCTCGTCGGACCCAAGCCCGGGCTCGCGACGGGCATCAACGGCACCTGGTTCCTGTTGACGGTGTCAACCGAATCGATCGCTGTGGCCGGGGCGCTGCTGTTCCCCCACCATCGCTCCGACGCCCTCGCCTTCGCTTGCGTCGCAGCCTTCGTGCTCGGCGTCGTGCTCTACCTGATCGTCATGACGATGGTGTTCCTCAGGTGGACATTTCAGGAACTCGAGCCCACCGAGGCCGACCCGCCGGCGTGGATCGCAGCAGGGGCAGTCGCCATCACCGTGCTTGCAGGATCAAACCTGATCGAGGCGAGCACCGCGTCGGAACGACTCGCTCGTCTGGAGCCGACAGTCGAAATGCTGGTCATCGCAGCGTGGGCAACGTCCACGTTCTGGTTCCCGCTGATGGTCGCGATCGGCGTGTGGCGGCATCTCGTCCGTCGGGTACCACTGCGCTATCACCCGTCATACTGGGCGCTCGTGTTCCCGCTCGGGATGTACGGCGTTTCGACGACGAAGATGCGCGGAGCAATCGACGCGCCACTCGGCGCATGGCTGCCAACGGCTACGTTTGCGATCGCGCTCGGAGCGTGGGCACTCACGTTCGGCGGGTTGGTACACACCGGCCTGTCTCAACTGGGCCACATTCGGCGAGCGCCCGTTCAATAGCCACAACCGCATCCGGGGGGATCCAGATGAAACGTCAGGTCGTTGCGCTGCTCGTGGCAGCAGCGATTATCGGTGGTGCGTGCGCCGCCGACGGAGCGGACGACGCCGCCGACAAGGACCGGCCGGCAACGACGGCGACACCCTCGGGCTCCGAGCCGACCACGCCCGACGGGGCGCAGAAGTTCGGTTCGCTCGACAGCCCCTGCGGCCCGAGCGACACCCCTGCGACGGTGAAGGCCGACGAGGCCGGAACGGGAACCGACAAGCTGTACATCGGCGTTGGCAACGACCGCACCGGCATCCGGCCAGGGCTCCTCAAGGAACTTTGGGACGGTGCAACAGCCTTCGTCGGATGGTGCAACTCCCAGGGAGGCATCAACGGCCTGCAACTCGAGGCGGTCGATCTCAACGGTGAGGTGTTGAAGGTCGAGGACGCCATGGGCAAGGCGTGCACGAGCGTGTTCGCGATCGTCGGTGGCGGTTGGGCGCAGGACAACTTCATCTTCTCCGGCCGCGACGGGACCGACTTCCACAGGTGCAAGCTGATCGCGATCCCCGGCTTTGCCGTCTCGACGGATTTCGCCGAGGCCACTGATCAGGTGCAACCACTCCCCAACCCGTCGCGGGTCAAGCCGGTCGCGTCGTTCGAGTCGTTGGCCAAGCTGTACCCCGATCAGGTCGCGGAGTATGGGGTGGTGTTCGGAAACCTTCCGTCGATCACGCAGAACAAGGACCAGACCATCGGCACTGCCAAGCAGGTCGAGGGTTACGGGAACTTCGCGGAGATCTCCTACGACATCGTCAACCAGGACTGGGCGTCGATCGTGCAGCAGGTCATCGACAAGGATCTCCAGGCCTTGACCTTCATCGGCGAGCCGGCCAACTTCTCCAAGTTCTCCCAGGCGTTGAAGGACCAGGGTTGGGATGGGCTCGTCACGTCGGAGACCAACCAGTACGACACCCGACTCCTCGAGAGCTCCGGTCCTGCCGCGGTCGAGGGGGTTGTGGTCCGATCGGCATTTCATCCCTTCGAGGAAGCCGACCAGTGGCCGGCCACGAAGCAGCTCGTCGAGATCCTCGACGAGTATGTCCCCGACTGGCAGCACGCCGCACTGGCCGTCCAGGCGTTCTCGGCCTCACTGCTCTTCGCGACCGTGACCAAGCAGTGCGCCGATGAGGGTGAGATCTCCCGGGAGTGCGTTCTGACCCGGGCTCAGCAAGTGCATGACTGGGACGCCGGTGGTCTTCACACGTCCTCCGATCCGGGGGCCGGCGAGCCGCCCGCGTGCTCGATGCTGCTCCAGGTCAAGAACGGGGAGTGGACCCGCCTGTTCCCCGAGATCGGCTCCGACGATGACGACGGGGACGGCTTCAGCTGCGCTGGCACCGCCACCCTCGAAGGTGACTTCGGTCAGGGCAACAAGACCTCGTCGATCCTCGACGGTTGACCCACTGCGAGTCCCCACCCGGGAGGATCTACGACCAGAACCGGAGTCAGCGGGGGCCGGCCGTACACTCATCGAGATGGGATCACCGACAACCGGGCGCGCCGACGGCGGCACCGGCGATCGGGCCGACCCCGCGGGTCTCGATCATGGCCTCGAAGTCGGAATCATCCTGTTCCGGTGGACTGCCTGGGTCTGGATGGTCGTCGTGGCGGTCATCGAGCGGGACCATCTGACTCACCCACTGCCAGCAGCTCTGCTCATCGGTGCCGCCTTGGCAGTGACGTTCACTGCGTCCGTGATGAGAGCACACCGACCTGGCTCGTCGGCGCAGCCAGTGGCGGTGGTCATCGAGTTGTTCGTCGGTGCCGGGCTCCTCATCGGCAGCTCGCTGTTCCAGGATGGCGAGCAGAGCCAATCGCTAGGATCCGCGTGGCCACTCGTGGGACCGCTGACCGCCGGACTCGTGTTCGGGCCACGAGTCGGCCTCGGTGCCGGCTTGTCGCTCGGCGTCGCCCGCGGGCTGTCCGGCTTTTTCGGCGGTCCCGGGGTGTCCTGGGTGTCGGTCCTGTCATCGGCGGTGCTCTACGGATTCGCCGGTGGCGTGTGGGGTTGGGTCGCTGCACGGCTTCGACGCTCCGCAGCGAGCGCCGCGCTCCTCGCCGACGTGGAGTCCAGCCTCGCAGTGGCTCGCGAACGCGAGAACGTCGCCCGCACGCTTCACGACGGAGTCCTGCAGACCCTTGCCGTCGTCCAACGCCGGTCCACCGATCCGGAACTCGCGGCTCTCGCCCGCCAGCAGGAGCTCGAGTTGCGCGCCTACCTCTTCGGCACCGAACCGGCGACCGATCTCGTGGCTTCGCTGCGAGAGGTGGCGGTCCGCCACGAGGCTCTCTCGGGCACCCGTGTCGCAGTCGTCTGCCCCGACGACCTCGGCCATCTCGGTGCGGAACTGATCGGGGCGATGCGCGGCGCCGTGACGGAGGCGCTGAACAACGCGGCGAAACACGGTCGAGCAGCGAACGTCACGGTGTTCGTGGAACGGGCAGGCGACGGCGTGTTCGTGTCGGTCAAGGATGACGGCGTCGGCTTCGCGACCGGTGACACCGACGACGGCGTCGGGCTCGCCCGGTCGATTCGGGCACGAATGCGAGAGATCGGTGGGCGCGTCGAGGTCGAGTCAACGCCCGGTTCCGGAGCGGAGGTCAGGTTGTGGAGTCGATGATTCAGCGTGCAGGAGCAGTCCGGTGAGCAGCGGGCCGGAGCCCACCGCGCCGGCTCTGGGGCCCGTTCGGATCGTCATCGCCGACGACCACCCGATTTGGCGGTCCGGCATTCGCGCCGACCTCGGGGACAACTTCGTCGTCGTCGGCGAAGCGGGCGACGCCGAAGAAGCGATCCGTGTCATCGGTGAAACCCGACCCGACCTGGTCCTGAGCGATCTCAACATGCCCGGCGGAGGAGGGGTCGCCGTCGTCCGCGCCTGTGCCAAGAGCGCCCGCATCGTGGTCCTCACGGTCTCGGAGGCCGAGCGGGATCTCCTCGACGCTGTCGCGGCGGGAGCGATCGGCTACCTCGTGAAGTCAACAGCGATGGAAGACCTCCGCAACGCGTTGTGGCGCGCCGCTCACGGAGAGCCGGTGTTCTCACCGTCGCTCGCAGCGCTGGTCCTCGGTGAGTTCCGCCGGCTCTCACGAGACTCGACGCCGACTGCTCCCCTGAGCGACCGTGAACGGGAGGTGTTGCAGCTCGTCGCTCGAGGACACAAGTACCGCGAGATCTCCGCCGAGTTGCACATCGCGGAGAAGACCGTCGAGAACCACGTCCGCAACATCTTGGGCAAGTTGCACCTCAATCGGCGCGAGGAGCTCATCCGTTTCGCCGTCGAGCACGGACTCGACTGAACCCAAATCACACCTCCCGCAACTTGAGCTTTGGGGGACTCGCGGGAACAGGCCACGCAATTCCCCCAAACCTCGGGCAGCGGACCCCCATGAGAAAATGAGGGATTCGCCGGGCAGCACGGAGCCTCGATGGAGCGCATCGTGGCGTCATGCCCGTTACCGAGATGCCCACTCACCCACCGCTGTTCACCGACCCACCGGTTCCGCCGGGCCCGTCGGCACCGGCGGATGAACCCGGCACTCCGGACAGGCCTGACCGCAGCGGAGCAGTCTGGGTCGCCGCCGCTGGAGCACTCCTCCTCTTCGCGTCCGCTGCGACGTTCGTGGCCGTGCGCTGGGATCAGTTGGAGAGCTGGCACAAGTTCGCGGCGCTCGTAGCCGTCACTCAGGTGCTGCTCATCGGGGGGTGGCTCGGCCGTCAACGAGTACCGGCAACGGCTTCCGCGGCCTTCTCACTCGGTGCCGTGCTGGTTCCGCTCGACGGTTGGACCATCGCCGCGTCCGGCGGGGGGAGCTGGCAGCGCGGCCTGTTCGCATGCGGTGTCATCGCGACATCTGGTCTCCCCGCCGCACGTCGGCTCATCGACTCGATAGCACTGCGCTGGGCGTGGCTCGCGGCCGTTCCCCTCCTTATCGCGGGATCGTCGGCGTTCCTCGGCCCCGTGCCGTCGGGGGTAATGGTCGCAGCCGCCGGACTCGGAGCGTTGGCACTCGGGCGAGCGCAGGAGGGCATGGCCTGGATGG
Organism: Microthrixaceae bacterium; assembly: GCA_019694615.1. GTDB lineage: Bacteria > Actinomycetota > Acidimicrobiia > Acidimicrobiales > Microtrichaceae > SSF14. The sequence continues at coordinate 19,756 of JAIBBP010000091.1, forward strand.
TTGTCGGTGCGGTCGCTCCGCTGGCCATCTCCGCCGAGCCATTCATGCCTTTGGGCCGCGGGGTCCTCCACGACCTCGGGATGGCCGGGCCCCTGATGCCGTGGGCGACTTGGCTGACGGCGGCCCTCCTGGTTGCGGCGATGGCGCTCTACGGGCGACGCATCGGTCGAGCCGACGTCGTCGCTGTGGCCGGATCGCTCATCGTGCTGGACGTCGTCGGGGCGCTCGCCGTCAGCGATGTCGGCGCAGACGGCTGGTGGTTCAGCGCCGCATCGCTCTTTCTCGCACTCGAGCTGTCCACGCTCGCGACGAGGAGCGACCATTTCTGGGCGCCGCTGCTTCGGCCAGTCGTTGACGTCGCTGAGGGGGTCGTCGGTCTCGTTTTGCCCGTGCTGGGCCTGTGCTGGGCGGGCTTGGCCGTCACGAGCCGGAACCAGCCGACGGTCGCCTTGTCGCTCGCGGCGACAGCTGCGGCGCTCGGGTGGATGGCGGCCGACGTACGACGCGGACTGGACCGCGGTCGCATCGGCTGGACCGCGACCTTGACCGGCGACAGATCAATGGCGGCGGGATGGGCCGTCGCCGGGTACTCGGTGATAGCAGTGCTCACGCTTCCCGTTCCGCGGACGTTGACGGCCGCGCTGCTCACCAGTGGTGGAGCACTCCTCCTGCTCTCGCGCCGCTCCAGCGGTGCCGTCACCGGCCCCGTGATCCTCCTGGCTGCGACGTTGGCCGCCCTTCCTGAACAACCGATCGACACACTGGTGATGCTCCTCGCGCTCGGGGCCATCGCACTCGGGGTCCGTCGTCAGGGGGAGCCGATCGCGGTGGTCCTCATGTCGACTGCTCTGGGATTCGGCTCGCTCGCGGCCTTCGCCGTCGCGATCCTCGATCCCGACCGCTGGTTCGCCGACCTGGTCGGCGAGGGTTTTGTTGCAATCACCGGTGTCGCCATCGCGCTCCTCCTCGGTTCTCTCGCTGCATCCCCGATGCAGTCAGTCGGTGGGGTCGGCCCGTGGTCGATCGCAGCCCTCGCGGCGTGGACGGTTCACGAGA
>JAIBBP010000080.1 GCA_019694615.1 Microthrixaceae bacterium
ACGGCGCCAACTTCAACGGTCAGGCACCGTTCGGCGGCTACAAGCAGTCGGGCAACACCCGTGAGCGCGGTGTGTTCGGTCTCGAAGAGTTCCTCGAGACCAAGTCGATCCAGCTCCCCGACTGACCCCGCCTCGGGTCACATGCCTCGCCTCGAACTTCGGGCTCAGGACGACAAATACGTCGTTGTGGGCCCGAAGTTCAACCGGCGAGAGGGCGCAGGTCAGGTTGCGGCGGTCGGAGGGAGGCGGTCGGCCCACGGCGCGGCGGTCTCGACCTGGGCGGCGACCCGGAACAGGAGGTCCTCCCGCCCGTACGCGGCAACGAGTTGGCAGCCGATCGGTAGCCCGCCGCTGCTGATGCCGAGCGGCAGCGACATCGCCGGTTGACCGGTCCCGTTGAACTGCGCCGTGAACGGGATGAGTTCAGCGAGGCGCCACTGGGCCTGGTCGGCATTCTCGGCGGTCGCGACGAGTTCGCCGAGGCGCGGCGGCGGTGCGGCGATCGTCGGCGTGAGGAGCAGATCGAAGCCAGGCCGATCATCAGCGCCCGCCCACCACGCCGCCATCCGGCGCCCGTACGCGTGGATCGACTCCAACGCAGCCAGGTACTCGGGCCCGGTGACCGCCGCGCCCTTCTGCGCGCTCGCCCAGTTGGCCGGCTCGACGTCGTGAGGGCCCACCTCTCGACCGGCGACCGATTCGAGCACGTCGAGCTGGCGACGCATCGCCGTCGCGAGGACCGTCAGCATCGAACCCATGAATGACTGATCGTCGAGCGCGGCGGGGCTCGCCTCGTGCACGACCTCGTGGCCCAACGACGCCAGCAGCTCAGCGGCGGCCTCGGCCGCGCCGACACACTCGGGGTGCGTGGCCATCCCCGGAAAGATGTGGTGGGTGCGGACGCCGATCCGCAGCCGGCCCGGGTCGCGGCCGACCTGGGAGAGGAACGACGAGGCAGGCGGGGGAGCGGTGTAGGGGTCGCCCGGCTCCCAACCGGCCATCACATCGAGCACCGCAGCGCTGTCGCGCACCGTCACGCTGACACACCCGTCGGTCGACGCCCCGCCCCATCCCTCGCCGGACTGAGGGCCACGACTGATGCGCCCACGCGACGGCTTCAGGCCGAACAGCCCGCACTCGCTCGACGGGATGCGGATCGACCCGCCGCCGTCGGACGCGTGGGCAACGGGCACCATGCGGGCGGCGACCGCTGCGGCCGACCCACCCGACGAGCCACCGGAGGAATGCTCAACGTTCCAGGGGTTGTGGGTGGCCCCGTAGGACACCGGCTCGGTGGTGCACGTCGACCCGAACTCCGGGGTGTTGGTTCGGCCCAGGATGACGAAGCCAGCCGCCCGAAGTCGACGAACGAGGTGGCTGTCGGCCGGCGCCCGGTAGTCGAGCGCCTTCAGCAGGCTCGAACCGGCGTGTTGGATCTCGCCGGCCATCGCCGCGCCGAGGTCCTTGAGCAGGATCGGCACGCCTCGGAACGGCCCGTCGGGAAGGTCGCCCGACGCCTCTGCGAGCGCTGCCTCGAACCGCTCGGAGATCACCGCGTTGAGCGTCGGGTTGGTCGCCTCGATCCGAGCGATGGCTGCATCGGTCAGCTCGGCCGGCGTCGCCAAACCGTCGCGGACGAGCGCAGCTTGGCCGACCGCGTCGATCAGGTGGAGGTCGTCGGGCATGCCCGCAAACTACTGGTGATCGAATCGATCGTCTCGGTAGCCTCGCCGTCGCGATGAGTGCAACGGTCACCGATCTACCCGACGAACTCGATCGGCGGGGCGAACGGAGAACCAACGTCCAGAGCGTCAACCGTCGCGGTGCCGCGCTGATCGCCCGCTTCGTGCGCGCCCACCCGATGCCGATGATCGTCTCGGTGCTCGGCGCGGTCCTGTTCGCGGCGAGCGCGGTCGGCTCGACGGTTGCGATCGGCTCTGTGACCGACACCGTGATCACGCCGGCGTTCCGGCAGGGAGCCGGCACGCTCACATCAGGGACCGTGTGGGCAGGGGTTGGGTTGATCGTCATGGTCGGATTCGTGCGGGGAATGTCGATCGTGGTCCGCCGCTACTTCGCGGCGATGCTCGAAGCGCGGATGCAGGCGACACTGCGCCGCGGCGTGGTCGACAAATACCTGACCGCGCCGCTCTCGTTTCACCACAGCCGCCCGACCGGCGAACTGCTCGCCCACGCCGACGCCGACGTCTCCGGCACCACAATGGTGATCAAGCCGCTGCCCTTCAGCATCGGCGTGATCGCGCTCGTCGTGTTCGCTCTGGTCAGCCTCATCGAGGTCGACTGGGCGTTCACCGTGATCGCGCTCGGACTGTTCCCGATGCTGACGCTGCTCAACAAGGTGTACGCACGCCGTGCCGAGGTGCCGTCGGCGTTGGTCCAGCAGCGAACGGGTGACGTGTCGGCCGTCGCGCACGAGAGCTTCGACGGAGCGCTGGTCGTTAAGACGCTCGGCATCGAACAGGCCGAGTCGGAGCGGTTTGCCTTGGCCTCCGATCGCCTGCGGTCACAACGGCTCGTCGTCGGGGGTCTCCGCGCGTCGTTCGAGCCCGTCCTCGATCTGCTGCCGAACCTCGGCACGATCGTGCTGTTCGTTGTCGGCGCGTGGAGGATCGACTCCGGCGCGGTCACTCCCGGCGACCTGGTGCAGGCCGCGTCGCTGTTCTCGATCCTGGCGTTCCCGATGCGGATCCTCGGCTTCTTCTTCGAGGAGCTCCCCCGCGCCGTCGTGTCGGTGGACCGGGTCGACGCGGTGCTGGCGACGCCAGACTCGCCGGGGGGAACACCGGGTGTCGCTCCGCCCTCTGCCACTGCGGCCCTCGGCGTCGAGTTCGAGGACGTGTGGTTCCGCTACGAGGACGTCGACGTCCTCCGCGGGGTGTCGTTCTGTGTCGAACCGGGCGAGACCGTCGCGCTCGTCGGCTCGACCGGCTCGGGGAAGTCCACCATCAACCACCTGATCGTCCGGCTCCTCGATGCGCAACAGGGGTCGATCCGCATCGGCGGTGTGCCGGTCGCCGACCTCGACCCAACTGCTGTTGCCGACCTGGTGTCGTTGGTGTTCCAGGAGTCGTTCCTGTTCGCTGCGAGCGTCCGCGACAACGTGCTGATCGGGGTCGACGACAAGTCCTCCGACGACGCCCACCTTGCGGCCGTGGCCGAGACCGCCCGGGTACAGCGGTTCGTCGACCGGCTCCCCGGGGGCTGGGACACGGTGTTGGGTGAACGCGGCGTCACGCTTTCGGGCGGTCAACGTCAGAGGGTCGCCCTGGCCCGAGCACTCATGCGCCGCCCGCGAATCCTGTTGCTCGACGACGCCACCTCGGCCGTCGACCCGACGATCGAAGCCGAGATCCTCTCCGGCCTCCGCGGCGACGACACCTCGCTGCTCATCGTCGCCCATCGTCTGTCGACGATCCTGCTCGCCGATCGGGTCGTGTTCCTGGAGGACGGCGTGATCGCCGGCGCAGGACCGCACGAGGACCTGTTGGCCCTGCCCGGATACGCGGCGCTGGTCCACGCCTACGAGATCGCACCTGAGGATGAGGGGTGTGACCATGAGTGAGGCCGTGCCCGCTGACCGCGCCGGCGCGATCCTGCGCCGAGCGTTGCGCGAGAGCCCCGAACTGCGCGCCGGCCTCGCGGTCACGGTGTCGATGGCGATGGTCGTCGCCGCTGGAAAGCTCGTCATCCCGATCGCCATCCAGCAGATCCTCGACCGTGGGGTGACCGGTCCCGACGGGCTCCGGCCCGGTTTCGTCGTGGGCGCGTGCGCGGCCGCCGCCGTTGCGCTCGTCCTCATCGCGATCGCCAACCGCGCCACGTACCTGCGGCTGGTCCGGGCCGCGGAGAACACGCTGTACGCACTGCGCACGCGGGTGTTCGACCACGTCCACCGGCTGAGCCTTTCCACCCACACCGAGTCCAAGCGCGGAGTGCTGGTCTCCCGCGTCACCAGCGACATCGAGACGATCGCGCAGTTCGCCCAGTGGGGTGCGATCAGTTGGGTAGTGAACCTCACCGTGATCGTCTGTGTGCTGGTCGTGCTCGCCGTTTACTCGTGGCAGATCGCGCTGATCGTGATGGTGGTGTTCGCCCCGGTTGCACCGTTGTTGCGCTGGGTGCAGCGCCACCAGATCCGGGCCTACGACGAGGTGCGAACCAGCGTGGGAGAGACCCTCACCGAGATCTCCGAGGCGGTGATGGGAGCGCCGGTCATCCGTGCCTACGGAGTCGAGGGACGGACCCGCCGGCGGCTCCACCGTGCGATCGCACGGCAGTACCGCTCCCAGATGCGCGCCGCGTGGTACTTCGCGCTCATGTTCCCTGTCGCCGACGTGTTCGGCGCGGTAGCGCTCGGGTCGGTCATCGGCATCGGCGCGTGGTGGGGGCCTGAGTGGGGACTCGACCAGGGTGGCCTCGTCGCGTGTGTGTTCCTCACCAGCCTGATCCTGCAACCGATCGGCGAGATCGGCGAGGTGCTCGACCAGACCCAGACGGCGGTCGCTGGGTGGCGCAAGGTGCTCGACCTGCTCGACGAGCCGATCGAGGTCGTCGAGCCCGACCCCGGGGTCGACCTTCCGGGCGGCGCGCTCGACGTCGTCATCGACGACGTCTGTTTCGAGTACGAGCCCGGCGACCCGGTGCTGTCGTCGGTCACCCTCACGATCGCTGCCGGGACCAACGTTGCCATCGTCGGCGAAACCGGGTCGGGCAAGTCGACGCTGGCGAAGCTGGTGTGTCGCCTCGCCGATCCCACGACCGGCTCGATCCGGGTCGGCGGAGTCGACCTGCGCGACGTTGCCCCGGCAAGCCGGGTCGCCGCGATCCGCATGGTCCCCCAGGACGGGTTCCTCTTTGATGGAACCGTCGCCGACAACATCATGCTGGGGAGCGCGAACGGTGGGGCGACCTCACAGGACGCGGAGAAGGCGATCGCCGCGCTGGGCCTCGACTGGTGGGTCGATCGCCTCGCCCTCGGTCTCGACACTCCCACGGGCGAGCGGGGCGAGGCGCTGTCGGTCGGCGAACGTCAGTTGGTCGCGTTGGCCCGCGCCCAGCTCGCCGATCCGGGCCTGCTCATCCTCGACGAGGCCACCAGCGCCGTCGATCCCGAGACCGAACGTGCGCTGTCCGATGCGCTCCTCCGCCTCGCTGCGGGCCGGACCACCATCAGTGTCGCCCACCGGCTGTCGACTGCGGAGGCCGCCGACCTCGTCGTCGTGTTCGACGCCGGTCGCATCGTCGAGGTCGGGTCGCACGCCGAACTCGTCGAGGCCGGGGGCGTGTACTCCCGGCTGTACGCGTCGTGGGTCGGCAACACCCGTGCCGCGTGACGACCGGACCGCATCACTTGCGGAATTGGAGGGGGTTCTGTTGCGGAATTGGAGGGCGCTCGCAGCACCCCGAAGGTGAGCGCCTCGTGGGCGTCGCAGTATCCTCGGGGCACCCGTGGCGACGACGATGTCGCCCCTGTGTCAGATCGAGGAGATCTCTGTGACCACGAAGGCCCCCCTTCGCGTCGCCGTCACCCGTGCCGCTGGCCAGATCGGCTACTCCCTGCTGTTCCGCATCGCCAGTGGCGCGATGCTCGGCGACGACCAGCCCGTTGCCCTCCAGCTCCTGGAGATCACCCCGGCGCTCGGAGCGCTCAACGGTGTCGCCATGGAACTCGACGACTGCGCGTTCCCGCTGCTCACCGAGATCGTCCAGACCGACGACCCCAACGTCGCGTTCGGCGACGTCGACGTCGCGCTTCTGGTGGGCGCGATGCCCCGCAAAGACGGCATGGAGCGCTCCGACCTCCTCTCGGCCAACGGTGGCATCTTCAAGCCGCAGGGCCAGGCGCTGTCGGCCTCCGCGAAGAAGGACGTGAAGGTGCTCGTGGTGGGCAACCCCGCGAACACCAACGCGCTTATCGCCATGAACAACGCGCCCGACCTCGACCCGGGCCGGTTCACCGCCATGACTCGCCTCGACCACAACCGCGCCATGGCCCAGCTTGCCGCCAAGACCGGCACCACGGTCTCCGACGTCACGAAGATGACGATCTGGGGCAACCACTCGGCCACCCAGTTCGCCGACCTGTTCCACGCCGAGGTGAAGGGCCAGAACGCCGCCGAGCTGGTCGGTGACGAGGCCTGGTACGCCGACACCTACATCCCCACCGTCGCCCAACGCGGCGCAGCCATCATCAAGGCACGCGGCCTGTCGTCGGCCGCCTCGGCTGCCAACGCCGCCATCGACCACGTTCGCTCGTGGCACCTCGGCACCCCCGAGGGCGACTGGGTGTCGATGGCCATTCCGTCCGACGGCAGCTACGGCGTGCCCGAAGGCCTCATCAGCTCCTTCCCGTGCGTTTGCAAGGACGGCAAGTACGAGATCGTCCAGGGTCTCGACATCAACGAGTTCAGCCGGACCCGCATCGACAAGTCGGTCGGCGAGCTCGCCGAGGAGCGCGACGCCGTCCGCGAACTCGGTCTCATCTGACCCCTCCGGTCGTTACCTCCGGCTCTCACCACCGACGTCGCCCGCCCCTTCAGGTTTTCGTTCGAGAAACGTTCACCCCGTGGAACGTTCTCAAACGAAAACCGAGGTGGGAGCGGTGGGAGAGCTCGGGAGCGGTTGAGGACGTGGGCTGTCACGAACACGTCGCCGTATGCCCCGCTGTGGTGGCACACGAGCGGACGATCCTGTGGGTACGTGAGGGACGATCCTGTAAGTAGAGGCGGGACGATATTTCAACTCGGCTAGGGTCACTGGCGTGATCCCACCGATCGAGCACGTGCCGCGGTGGGCGGAACCGTTCGTCGACGACCTGCTCGACGAGGAGCCGGCGATCCTGCTCGAAGGCCCGCGCGGATCCGGTAAGTCCACGATGCTGCGCTCCATCGCCAAGCGACGCGGTGCTGTCGTCCTCGATCTCGACGACGACAGCGTGCTCCAGCTCGTTCGGGAGGATGTCGGCACGGCGTTGGCATCGCCGGGGCTCGTCGCCATCGATGAGTTCCACCGAGCGCCCGAAGTGCTCTCGTACGTCAAGCGCGTCGTCGACCGCGAAGGCGGCGCCGGGCGCTTCCTGCTCGCCGGATCGGTGAGCTCCTTCCTGCTCCCGCCCGGGACCGAGACGCTCACTGGTCGAGCACATCGACTCTCACTGATGCCGCTGGCTGCGGCCGAGACGTTCGGTGCGAAGCCGCGATGGCTGGCTGAGCTGCTCGAAGGGGGCGAGCCTCGCAACTTCCGGACCGAGCTCGGGCGCAGTGATGTCTTCGACGTGGTGGCGGCGGGCGGGTACCCGGCTGCCCTCCGGCGTGCCACGCCGACCCAGCGAACTCGATGGTTCGCGAGCTACCTGGCAACCGTGACCGATCGAGACCTGCCCGACTTCATCGACATCCGGCACTCCGGGGCGTTGTCACGCCTCTACCGGCTGATCGCACAACGAACCTCGTCGACAGCGGTCAACACCGAACTCGCTCGTTCGATCGACGTGTCGCAGCCGACGGTGGCGACCTATCGGCGGCTACTCGAGCGGCTGTACCTCACGACCGAGCTGCCTGGCTGGACGGTCGGCGTCTCCGCCAAGACCGGTCACCGGGCGAAAGTCCACGTCACCGATACGGGGCTCGCCGCTGGCGTTCTGTCGCTGTCGGCGCAGCGGCTCAGTGCGGCGGCGATGGGCGGTGCGTTCCTCGAATCCTTCGTGCTCTCAGAGCTGGTGCGCCAAGCGACCGCGATCGACGAGGCGTTGATGTTCGCCCACTTCCGGGATCGCTCCGGTATCGAGGTCGACATCATCATCGAGCGCCCGGACGGCACTGCGATTGCGATCGAGGTGAAGTCGGCCCGAACCGTGAACCAGCGCGACGCGAGCGCCCTGACGTTCCTGAGTGATCGCCTCGGCGATCGATTCCAATGCGGCATCCTGTTCCACACCGGCCCCTTGACCGCCCGCCTCGGCGAGCGTGTGTGGGCAGTCCCGGTAGCGGCGCTGTGGGACGGAGCCGAAGGCAGGCGCGGTTCGTCAGAGGAAGGCAATTCACCATGATGCGCGACTGGATCAGGGGACTCGGCCGCGGTCGGCCGCCTAGCTGACATTCGCTGCGCTCGATCCTCGGTTCTCGAGACTTCCGTCTGGAGTCCCACCTGTGGGAGTGCCCAGCGCGTCGTGACTACTTCAGGAACTTCGAGGTGGTGTTGTCCGCCAGCACCTTGCCGTTGGTCTGGCAGCTGGCGCAGTAGTCGACCTGGTAGGCGTTGTAGCTGACCTCGCGGATCACGTCCCCGCATCGGTCACACGCCTCACCCTTGCGGTGGTGAACGTGCGCCAACCGTTGCGCCGACTTCACCATGTGGTCCCGCGCCCGCTCGTCCTCGATCGAGTCGGCGATGCACGAACCGATCGCTTCGTGAAGACGGTCCCTGCCGTCGCCGTCGATCTTGCTGCAAGCGGCGAACGGCGACAGATTCGCCGTCCAGCAGATCTCGTTGGCGAGGCGACGGCCGAGCCCCGCGAGGCGATGCTGGTCGCGTAGGACACCGTGAAGCCGGGCGCCTTTCGCCTCGTCGAGGATCCTGTCGAGGTCACACCGGGACACCTGATCGGCCTCCGGGCCGAGGTGTGCGAGCACCTCCGCCTCGCTGGCCGGGGGCTCGACCACCCACACTCCGGCCTTGTGCTCGGTGCCGGCCTCGGTGAACAGCAGCGCATCGCGGCCGTCGAAGCGCCACCGGCAGAGCCCGCCCCGAGGCTTCTTCGACAGCTTCGGGTCGGGCGCGAGTCGTCCACCCTGCATCAGGTGAACGATGAACGCGGCCGTTCCGAAATCCATGACGAGGTACTTGCCGCGGGTGGTGACCCCAACAAGCTCCTGGCCGAACGCGGTCTCCGGTGACGGCGCGTAGGTCTTCAGCGCCGTGAACGACAGTGCCGTGAAACCCGTCAACGTGTGGCCGGCGTAGTCGGCAGTGAGCCGCTCGGCGTGAACGCGGACCTCGGGGAGTTCAGGCACGGCGCAGCGGATCCGCTCAGCCGCCGCCGCAGATCGTGGTCAGGTACTCGGTGATCGCCTGGTTCGCGTCGATGAACGACTGATCGGTCATCTTCTCGCCCATCTCGGCCGGCGACGCCGAGTAGCCCCCGATCAGCACGTCGATGTCGTCGGCGAGTTCGTCGGGGAGCACCGACTTCATCTTCTCGACCGCCTCGGTGGCATCGGATTCGGACATCCCGCCAGCCTGTGCAGCGATGCCTGAGAACGCTTCGCTGACCTCCATGCATTTGTCGAGGTCGGTGCCGGGGAACCCGCCGGACCCGCTGTCGGACCCGCCCGAACCCGAGTCGTCCATCTCGGGGACGGACTCCGTTGTGTCGCCCGTTCCGTCGGCGTCGACGGTGTCCTCGGTAGCCGGTGACTCCTCGGCGGCAGGCGGCTTGTCGCTCGGTGCACCGACCGTGATCTTGCCGCCCCCGCCGCAACCGGCGAGCGGGGCCAGCAGAACTAGAGCGAGCGGGAGAAGTCGGTTGCGCATCCCGACAGGCTACCGGCGGTCGGGCTCAGGTCGACGGAAAGGTCGTGCGCTCGCGCAACGGCGCCAACACGTCCCCGATCTTCGCGACGAGTCCGGCGTGGGCGATGAGTGTCGCGACGTCCCCGCCGACCTGGATGTCAGCGGCGAGGAACGCCTGTTGAGCGCTTCGCTCTCCGCGGGCAACGGCAACCGCGACGGCACGGTCCTGCGTCAGCCTCACCGTGGCCCCGCCCCCGGGCGGAGCGTGGCGTGCCGTCATGGTCTCTCCGCGGAACTCGACCACATATCCGTTGTCGCCGTTGGGCCCACCGGTGACCACGGTCTCGACCGAGAAACCCGGCTCCGGCACCGGGGGATCCAGTGGCGCGGCGCGCAGAAGCCGATCGGCTTCCTCGATCCACGCCAGTGACAGGTAGGGGAGCGACATCGGCCGCAGGTTAGATCGTCGGCAACCTACGATCCGGCCCATGGCTGTCCCCGACCCCTCCGACGAGCTCCGTCATCCGCCCGACGACAATCCCCTGTGGAACGAGTCGTACTACCTCGACTGGTTCGATCGTGAGGGTTCGATCGGGGGTTACGTCCGGGTCGGGTTCTACCCGAACCTCGGCGTGGTCTGGTACTGGGCGTGCCTCGTGGGTTGCGATCGTCCGCTCGTCACGGTGGTCAGCCACGAGGTCGCGCTGCCGGCCGGCGCGCAGTCACTCGAACTTCGGGCGGACGGGATCTGGGCGGACCACAACGTCGAGACCCCGTTGCAACACATGACCTGCAACCTCGAGGCGTTCGGTCTCGAGGTCGACGATCCGGCCGACATGTACCACGACCCTCGTGGTCGGCGAGTGCCGTTCGGGTTCGAGCTCGACTGGGAGACCGACCGAGCGGCGTACCTCTGGCCACCGATCACTCCGCGCTACGAGATCCCGTGCCGGGTGCACGGGCGGGTGCTAGCCCGGATTTTTCAGTAGCTGGGGGTGGTGGCGGTTGGTTGTCGTGCGCGGCGGGTGTGGTCGCTGTCGGTGGGCGCGTTGTGGTTCGGGGACGCGTTGAAGCAGGCGGGCGTGGTCGGTTGGGGTGTCTCCGGTGGGTGGGCGTTCTGCGCGTCCGGGGTCCGCTGGTGCTCAGGTTTGTAGTCGGAGTGCCTCGACTCGGGTGAACGCGTTGAGGAGGTCGTTGGCCCAGGGCCAACCGGCAGCGAGCCGGAGTCGGGTTCGGCGGCCGCTGCGGGCGATGGTTCCGGCGGTGTGGAGGAGGCAGTAGCGGAGGCGTTTGGGTTCGGCGCGGGCGAGATCGCCGTCGAGGGCGACGAGGCGACACCAGGCGAGGAGGTCGTGGGCGATGAGGGCGGTGGTGAGCCACGCGGCGTTGATCGCCATGTCGGCGGAGGGCAGGTTGGTGAGGCCGGTGTCTTTGGCGTTGCAGATCAGTTTCTCGGCTCGCCCGCGGCCGCGTTGGAGGGCTTCGAGGTAGGCGATGTCGCCCTCGGTCTGGTCGGTGATGAAGACCTGGAAACGATGGCCGTCGGCATCGGTGAAGGTGAGCTGCGCCCCGGGGTGGGGTAGTTCTCGACGGGCGATGGCTCTGGTCCCTTCGGGCCAGCGTGACAGGTCGAGGAGGTCGGTGATCTCAGCGATGTCCGCGCCTTCGCGTTCGTCGCTGCCATCAGCGGTCACCGCTGGGATCCACCTTTGTTTGGGGACAGTGAGACACGCGGTGCGGACCGGTTCGGTCAGGTCGAAGCCGATAGAGAACCGCACGTGCGCCGCCCGGCAGGCATCAACGAAGCCGTGGGTGAGCCCCGCGGAGTCCGCTCGGGCGACCACCTCTGTGGCTTGGGGATCGACGGGAAGCTGGGCGAGGGCCATGGCGAGGAGCTCGACATGGTCTGCGGCGGTGTTCGATCCGGCGTTACCGGGCCGCAAGATTCCGCCGAGTGCTTCGCCGGTGGCGTCAAGGAATGCCAACAGCGGGTGGTGGCCGAACCCGCGTTTGTAGGTTGGCGCGGCGCCCTGCTTGTCGGAGTGGGAACAGATCAGGGTGGCGTCGAAGTCGATGACGTAGAAACCAGGATCGGCGCCGGCAGCCCACACCTTCTTGCGGGCAGCGGCTCGGGCGACCGCGATCCGTGCCAGGCATTCAGCGTCGATTGCTTCCAGCGTTCTCCACGCGGTCGGAGTCGAGGCGACGTTGCCGAACAGGTCCGGCTGGTCGCGGAGCACCGCGAGGTCGCTGATGGTGTCGCCGCCATCGGCGATCATCACCGCGAGATCGGCGAGGACATGTCCTCGGTCATGGCCCCGCTGCCGCTGTTTCGTTGGTGCCATCGCAACTGAGAGGCCGTCGGTGAGGCCGCTGGCATCCGCGAGGTCGGCGAGCAACCGGGCACCGGCGTGGGCAACGACATGGGTGCCGTCGGCGGTCACCAACAAACGCGATCGACGCAGTTTACGATTCACCTTGGAAGTGCCTTTCTGGCGGCGGTGGCTGAGGCTTTGACACCAACAGTTTCCCTTGCCAGAAGGGCGCTTCCGCGGACGCGACCCCGTCAGGGCATCCGACCTACTGAAAGATCCGGGTTAGCGCTCCAGAGTTCCCGACGTCGCCAAGGCACGGCCGTCACTGCCAAGCTGGTCCTCCGTATGGCCCTCGACATCAACATCGCTGACGTCTGCCAGGCGCTCGCCGCGGCGTACCCTGCGCGCGAGTGCCTGGTGTTCCGTGACCGCCGGTTGACGTGGGCAGCGATCGACGACCGGACCCGCCGTCTCGGCGCTGTGCTGAACGCTGAGGGAGCGGGGCGTCTCCGACCGTTCATCGGGAGCGCGGAGTGGGAGTCGACCCAACGCCACGTCGCCCTGTACCTCCACAACGGCAACGAGTACCTCGAGGGGATGCTCGGTGCCTATGCGGCGGGCTGGGCGCCAGTGAACATCAACTACCGGTATCGAGCCGACGAGCTGGCCTACGTGCTGGGCGACAGCCGGTCGGAGGTCGTCGTCGTCCACTCGACCTTCGCACCGTTGCTCGCTGAAGTGCTCCCCCGCCTTCCCGATGTCCGACTCGTCCTCCAGGTCGACGACGAGTCGGGCAACCCGCTCATCGAGGAGGCGCAGTGGTACGAGCAGGCGCTCGCCGGAGCGGATCCGGCGACGTGCCCAGGAGCCGGCGAACGCTCCGGAGACGACCTCTACATCTGTTACACGGGCGGAACGACAGGAATGCCCAAGGGCGTGTTGTGGCGACAGGCCGACTTCGTGGTGTCGGCACTCGGTGTTCGCCGACGCGACGGCTCCGATTTCGGGGCGATCGACGAGATCGTCGCTGCGGCCGAACAGTCCACGCTCCGGGCGCTCCCAGCGCCTCCGCTCATGCACGGAGCCGCGCATTGGAACGCACTGAGCTGTTGGATCTCCGGAGGCACAGTCATCATCCAGGACCGTCCCGATCGTCTCGATCCCGTCGACATCTGGTCGACGGTGGAGCGCCAGCGGGCGACGAGCCTGCTGATCGTCGGGGACTCCTTCGCCCGACCGTTGCTCGACGAACTCGGCCGGCATCGGTACGACCTCTCCTCACTTCGACACCTGCTCTCGGGGGGCGCGGTGTTGAGCGCGCACGCCAAAGCCGAGCTCCTCGACGCGGTGTCGGGTCTGACGATCGTCGACGTGCTCGGATCATCGGAGAGCGGCCGTCAGGGCGTCGCCTCCACCCGCTCGACCGACGATCTCGGCGCCGGCTTCGTCCGCTCGTCGACCGCCAGGGTGGTGCGGGAGGATCTCACCGGAACGCTGGAAGCGGGGACCGGCGAGATCGGCTGGCTGACCCAGACCGGGCGGGTGCCCCTCGGCTATCTCAACGACCGCGAGAAGACCGAGCGCACGTTCCCCGTCATCGACGGTCAGCGCCACGCCGTCGCCGGCGATCGAGCCCGGCTGGGCGCGGACGGCTCGGTCGAGCTGTTGGGGCGCGACTCGGTGTGCATCAACACCGGTGGAGAGAAGGTGTTCGCCGAGGAGGTCGAGGTGGTGCTCACCTCTCACCCGGCGGTCCACGACGCCGTGGTGTGCGGGCGCCCCTCGGAGCGGTGGGGCCAGGAGGTCGTGGCCGTCGTGTCCCTGTCGGAGCCCGTCGATACGTCGGTGCTCATCGAGCACTGCAGGGAGCGGCTGGCTCCGTTCAAGGCCCCGAAGGCAGTCGTCGTGGTCGACGCCGTCGTACGCAGCCCGTCGGGCAAGGCCGACTACCGCTGGGCCCGCGCCCAGGTCTGAGCCGACCGCTCGGAGTGCCAGCAAGCCCACCAGCAAGCCCCCCACCCCCGAAATGTGCTGCGAGGTGTGCGGTTTCGCGATTGCGGCGCAGCACATTTCGGGTGGGGCGGTCGTCCACAGGATTCGACAGCGTGTCGACAGGAAACTCCCAACGATGCTGCCCTGGTTGCCCACAGGCGACCGGGAGCACACTCGTCCCATGGGATTTGAGATCACGCTCCGGGACCGCACCGTCGAACTCGTCGAGGAAGCCGACACCTACGCACACGAGAAGGCGATGACAACCTTCTACCGCACCTGCAACGCCAGGCGAACCGTCGACTGCTGGTCGGTGCCGCTCGCCAGCG
Organism: Microthrixaceae bacterium; assembly: GCA_019694615.1. Taxonomy (GTDB): domain Bacteria; phylum Actinomycetota; class Acidimicrobiia; order Acidimicrobiales; family Microtrichaceae; genus SSF14. Next base: position 14,168 of record JAIBBP010000080.1, read on the forward strand.
TTCGCACCGACGAGATCCTCATGATCAAAGCCGCGTAACGACCCCTCACCCGTTCTGTGATGCGAGGCCGCCATGGAGGGGCGGCCTCGCATCACAGAAGGGGTGGAGTGAGGGTGAGCTAGGCTCGCGCCCCGTGACTGACGCGCCCGAGAACACCCCCACACCCGATTCCCCCGGCGGGGTCGTGGTCATCGGTGCCGGCCCCGCAGGCCTGACCGCCGCCTACCAGCTGGGCAAGACCGGCCGAACAGCGACGGTTCTGGAGGCCGACGACATCGTCGGCGGCATCAGCCGAACGGTCGAGCGGGACGGATGGCGGTTCGACATCGGCGGCCACCGGTTCTTCACCAAGGTCCAGGAAGTCGAGGACCTCTGGCACGAGATCCTCCCCGACGGCGACTTCCTCCTCCGTCCCCGCAAGAGCCGCATCTTCTATCAGGGTAAGTACTTCGACTACCCGCTCAAGGCGTTCAACGCGCTCAGCAACCTCGGGCCGATCGAAGCCGTGAAGTGCGTCGGCAGCTACGCGATGGCACGCATCCGGCCGCCGAAGGACCAGACCAACTACGAAGGCTGGCTCGTCGCCCGGTTCGGGTGGCGCCTCTACCGCACGTTCTTCAAGACCTACACCGAGAAGGTCTGGGGTGTGCCGGTCAGCTCGATGCCCGCTGACTGGGCGGCGCAGCGGGTCAAGAACCTCTCCCTGTCGAGCGCCATCATCAACGCGCTGCTCCCCAAGCGGAACCAGAAGGACATCGCGTCACTGATCGAGGAGTTCCAGTACCCCAAGTACGGGCCGGGCATGATGTGGGAGCGATGCACCGAGTTGGTCGAGGCCCAGGGCTCCAAGGTGCTGATGGAGACCAAGGTCGTCGAGGTGAAGCACCACGACGGCAAGGCAACGGCGGTCGTCGCCGAGACGGGCGGGGCACAGACCACCTACCCCGCCGAGCACGTCATCAGCTCGATGCCGATGCCCGAGTTGCTCCTCGCGATGAACCCGCCGGTGCCCGACCGGGTCCGCGACGCAGCGCATGGCCTTCAGTTCCGCGACTTCCTCACCATCGCGCTCGTCATTCCCCGCACCGACACCTTCGACGACAACTGGATCTACATTCACAGCCCCGACGTGAAAGTCGGCCGAATCCAGAACTTCCGATCGTGGTCGCCGTACATGGTGAAGGACGGCCACACCTGTCTCGGCCTCGAGTACTTCGTGTTCGAGAACGACGACCTGTGGAACACCCCCGATGAGGATCTGATCGAGCTCGGCAAGAAGGAGCTAGGCATCCTCGGCCTCGCCGACCCCGCCGACATCGAACTCGGCTACGTCGTCCGCATTCCCAAGGCCTATCCCACCTACGACGAGACCTACCGGGCCAACGTCGATGTGCTACGGGAGTGGCTCGCCCACCACGCATCCAACGTGTGGCCGATCGGCCGCAACGGGATGCACAAGTACAACAACCAGGACCACTCCATGTTCACGGCGATGCTCACCGTCGAGAACATCGTCGACGACGCCGGCCACGACATCTGGGAGGTCAACGTCGAGGAGGAGTACCACGAGGAGACGCGTTCCGGAGACGGCGACTCTCCCTCCGTCGGCCAGTCATCGCGGGGCGGCACCGGTCGCGACGCGCCGATCATCCCGTCGACGGCGCCGCGCGTGAACTGATGTCGTGACCGCCACGGTCGAGACCGGCACCACACCCAAACCGACTCGTCGTACGCTCGGGCACCAGCCCGCGCTCGACGGCCTACGCGGCATCGCCGTTGCCGGAGTGCTGCTGTACCACCTCGGCCAGGCGAACTCGCTCGACGGCCTCCAGAGCGTCACCAAGGGCGGGTTTCTCGGGGTGTCCGCGTTCCTGACGCTGTCGGGTTTCCTCATCACGAGCCTGCTCATTCTGGAGTACGAGAGCATTGGCCACATCTCGCTCGGAGGGTTCTGGTCGCGGCGTTTCCGTCGCCTGATGCCGGCGTCGCTCCTCACGCTCGCCGCGGTCACCGCGCTTACGCCACTCGTTGGCTCGGAGAACCAGCTCCGCGAGCTTCCCGGCGAGGTGTGGGCGGCGTTGGGCTACGTCGCCAACTGGCAGTTCATCGCCGCCGGTTCCGACTACGCCGACACGTTCAACGGCGCCCCGTCACCGCTCAAGCACTTCTGGAGCCTGGCCGTGGAGGAACAGGCGTACCTTCTGCTGCCGTTCCTCGTCGCCATCACCATGAAGGTCGGATCGCGGCGACTCGCCGGCAATCGCAGAGGCGCTGTCGCAGCAGTGTTCGCCGCAATCGTCGTGGCGTCGACGGCAGCAACCATCCTTCAGGGCGGCGGCAAGTACGCGAACGCCGTGTACATGGGGACCCACACCCGCATCGCCGAGCTCGCCGTCGGAGGGCTCCTCGCCGTGGTTCTCGCTGGCCGCACGACAGTCCGGACTACCGGCGGTGTGCTCGCGACGTCGCTCGGCGGGCCACTCGCGCTCGGCATGATCGTCGCTGCGTGGGCGACGACCGACCTCCGCGCCGACTGGCTGTACCGCGGCGGATTGACAGCGCACGCGGCGGTGGTCGCGTTGGTGATCGCCGCGGCGATCCAACCTCGCACCCCGATGCAGGGGATCCTCGCCGTTCGCCCGTTGACCGAGCTCGGCCGCATCTCCTACGGCGTGTACCTGTTCCACTGGCCCGTGCTCTGGTGGTTGACACCGGATCGACTCCATCTCCCCGCGGCGGTGGCCGCTGTCATCCAGGTGGCGCTCACGCTGACGTTGGCCACGGTGTCGCTTCACCTCGTCGAACAGCCGATTCGTGTCGGTCGGCTCTCCCTGTCGGGGGTGCGGCTGACGATTCCCGCCGCGATCGTCGCGGCGATCGCCCTCGGCGCGTACGCGCTCCCCGAACCGGACCTCAACCAGATTGTGGCCTTGAGTGCGTCGGACGATGCGGTTATCCCGACGACCGTCGCCCCCTCCGGACCCGATGAGACGCTCCCCCCGCCGCCCGTTCGGGTGATGGTTGTCGGCGACTCGTTCGCTTTGTCGGTCGGCCTCGGCCTCGAGCACTGGGCCAATGAGTCGGGCCAGATCGGCGTCCTCAATACGGGGATCGTCGGATGCGGTTTCGGCCGGGGCGGAATGAACCGCGGCATCAACCTCGAACGCGAGTGGCCCGACGCGTGCAAGGAGCGCGACCAGATCCTCGCCCAGAAGATGGGCGTGTTCCAGCCCGACATCGTCCTGCTCACGGGTGGCATGTGGGACATCACCGACCGCAAACTCGATGGCACCGACACCTGGACCCATGTCGGCGAACCCGTCTACGACGCCTACCTCGAGGCGGAGTTCCGTTACCTGACCGACTTCCTGGGCTCGACCGGAGCGACCGTGGTCTGGACAACCGCTCCGACCTTCTCGCCCGAGTACAACCCACAGACGTTCATGGGCAAGCCGCCGTACTACGAGGCCAGGCCCGGTCGTTCCGAGAGGTACAACGAGATACTCCGACGAGCGCTCGAAGCCCGCCCCAACAGCCGCGTCGTCGACCTCGCGAAGTGGATGCAGGCGTTTCCCGGTGGCGAGTTCTCGCCCAACCTCCGCATCGACGGGGTTCACTTCACCGAGGTGTCGACCGACATCGTCGCCCGGGAGTTCCTCGGCCCGGAGCTGGTCAAGATCGGCCGCGCCGACTCCTGACCACCCTCTCCCCGAACCGGTTCTGTTGTACAAAGCGCGCGCCTGGGCGCGCGCTTTGTACAACAGAACAGGTTGGGGAGGAGGTTGGCCGTTACTTGATCTGAGCGAGGAGCTCGGGGCCGAGCCAGCGGCCCAACTCCAGGAGGTAGGCGTCGTAGTAGTGCAACCCGTCCTTGAGCTTGTTGGGGTCGAGCTCGCCACCGGGCTGTGATGCGACCCAGCCCGCCGGATCAACAATCGAGGTGACCTCGGGACGCATCTCGTGAGCGGTACGCAGCAACTCGTTGAGCCGGTCCATCCGAGCACGATCCGACTCGGGAAGGCCAGCAAACCCCTTGTTGGCACCGGACTCGATGTGATGATGAGTGAGGAGCACCACCCGCGCACCCTGTGAGCTGAGGAGATCGATCGCGGTGAGAACCTCACGGAGGAAGTACGTGTCGGAGGTGGCGTCTCCCAGGTGACGCCACTTTCGGTCGCCCGGCAGGATGCGGTCGACCACGTCCCACACGCCGGTCGACAGGACGACCTCGTGCGGCCGGGAATCGGCGAGCCAACCGCCCCACTCCGCGGCCCAATCGCAGCGATCAGGGAACTCGGCAACCTCCTGTTGGAAGCGGTAGCTCCCGCCACGCGCGAGCGGACAGTTGAACTGCCCCTTGTTGTCGATGACCACCGACGGGTCACCGGCAGCCCATTCCGACAGTCCGTACGCGAAGCCGAACGCCACCGAATCGCCCACCACCATCACCCGGGACGGCTCCCCCGGGCCGGGGACCAGCCGGGGCGGCAGTTGGGGCGCCGCGGGCATGGACGCGTCCGAACGGGGGTCGGTCATCGCCGCCGCCTCCGCAGGTTTGCTGTCGACGACCCGTTCGATGCCCGACACCTGGTCGGCGATCCACGAGAGCACGTCGGACGCCGCCGCCGGAGCGAACGTGACGCCGTCGGGACGAAGCACCGGGTCGAACTCCCCTGCGGGCCGCGCCGTCGCCCACGCTGCCAGATCGACCACCTTCATGAACGGAGTCGACGCACCCAGGTCCCGCAGGATCTGGTTGTACCGGTCGATTCGCCCGGGTTCGTTCTCCGCCAACGCTTCGGGCGGAACCGCGACGCCGGGGAGCGTGCGGCGAACGTGTGGCTGGGTCAGCCAGACGACGGTGGCCCCATGTTCGGAGAGCTCCTCGGTGCGAGTGGCGATCTCGGTCGTCAGGAAGTCGTCGAAGGTGGGCTCGCCCGGGCTTCGGACCGGGTCCTCGGACCAGAACTGGCGGTTCGTCACGTCCCACGCCCCAGCCGACACGACCACGACGTCGGGCAGCGACTGTGCGACGGCGGCCGACCACTGCTGGGGTAGCGAGGCGCACGCATCCGGGTTCGCGATCTCCGGTGGGGTCCAGCTCACCCATCGAGTCCCGCCGACCGACGCGCCGCATCCCGGGTGTGCGACGACCTGGGCTTCGAGGCCGAGACCGACCGCGACCTGGGGATCGGGGAGCAGCGACGCTGCCGACTCGTCGCCGACGATCAGCACCCGTTGCGGCGGGGGCGGGGCCACCGCCGCGGCCGCTCCGCTCGGGCCCATTGACGAGGCCGATGACATTCCGTCGAGGCTCACGTCACGCGCCGGCATGTCGGCGGTCACGATCAGCAGGGCGGCGACGACGGCCACCATCGCAACCGGCGTCACCGCGAGCGGCAACCTCCCCGTCAGGATTCGCCGGTTCCGAATCGGCTGTTCCAGGAGGTGGTACGAGACAAGGGCCAGCGCCACGGTCGCCGCCATGCGCATCCCGAACAGCGGCCACTGCTCGAGCCCGGTTCGGCGAGGGGTCAGCCAGAGGAACACCGGCCAGTGGTACAGGTACAGGCCGTAGGAGATGCGGCCGACCCACGCGAGCGGAGCTACGGCGAGCGCTCTGGCGAACCACCCGGTCTGCACTGCGGCGAATATCGCGATCGCCGTGCAGCACGCCGTCAGCAGGAGGCCGCCGGGGTACAGCCACGTCGTCGAGACGGTGGCCGTCGCCGTAAGCCACCCGAGCACACCCACTGCAACGGCCGCGGCAACGGCTACCAGCTGACGCTGCCAGAAGTTGGTCAGACGAACCCGGTAGAGCGTTCCGCAGGCCAACAGCGCTCCGATGAGCAGTTCGGCCAGGCGAGTGTCGAGACCGAAGTAGGCGCGGTCCACGTTTCCATCGCCGAACCGCCAGGTCGCGACGGCCGACAACGCGATGCCGGTGACCAGCACGCCGACGAGCACTCGTCGACGAGACCGCCCCAACAGGAGGGCCCCGGCAACCACCAGCGGGAACAGCACGTAGAACTGCTCTTCGAGCGACAGACTCCAGTAGTGGTTGAGTGGTGACGGGGCAGTAGTGGCACCGGCATAGGACGTACCACGCACGATGAACGAGATGTTGACCACCTGGGCCAACGCTGCGGGCACGTCGGTGCGCAGGGCGCGCAGTTGGTCGCCGTCCCAGACGCCGGCCGCAGCAAGGGCGAGTACGAAGCCCTGAGCGGCAAGGCTGGCGGGCAGCAACCGGCGAAACCGGCGGGACCAGAAGCCCTTCAGCGAGATTCCACCGTCGCGGTGACGCTCGCGCAGCAGGAGCGAGGTGATGAGGTAGCCCGACAACGTGAAGAACATGCTGACGCCGAGGAACCCGCCGACGGCGAACCCGAAATGGGCGTGGTAGAGCAGGACGATCAGGACGGCGACGCCGCGCAGCCCGTCGAGACCCGGGGCATGGCCGAACTCGGC
>JAIBBP010000153.1 GCA_019694615.1 Microthrixaceae bacterium
CGAGGCGTGCGCATCGGTCGTGCTGGCCTGGCAGAAGGAGCTCGGCGCCGACATGTCGAAGGTCAACGTCAACGGTGGTGCCATCGCGCTCGGCCACCCACGCGGCGCGACTGGCGTTCGGCTCATGACGACGATGCTCAACGAGTTGGAGCGCACGGGTGGGCGCTACGGCCTGCAGACGATGTGCGAGGGCGGCGGACAGGCCAACGTCACGATCATCGAGCGCCTGTAAGGGGTTGGCCATGGCTTTCAATGTCACTGTCCTGATGGTGACGACCCGCCTGGCGGCGGTCGTCACGGTCATAGACCTGTAGCCGCGTCGGCTTATGGATTTCGAGGACACACCCGCGGAGGCCGCGTTCCGCTCAGAGGTACGCGAGTTTCTGGAGGCCCACGCCAAACCGAAGGCCGGCGACGAGACCGACTGGTCGCGTAACGGGGCGTCGACCGACCCCGTCGTGGCGGAGGAATATCGCCGCCGCTGTCGTGAGTGGCAACGGACGCTCTACGACAACGGGTGGGCCGGTATCGCGTGGCCCAAGGCGTTCGGTGGGCGTGGCGGTACCGCCGCGCAACAGATCATCTTCAATCAGGAACTCGCCAAGTTCGACGCCACCAGCGGCTTCATCATCGCAGCGCAGGCTCTGGTCGGCCCGACACTCATGGCGCACGGAACGCCCGAGCAGCAGCGGCGCTACCTCGGCCCGCTGCTGAGCGGCGAGGAGTCGTGGTGTCAGCTGTTCAGCGAGCCCGAGGCCGGGAGTGACCTGGCGACCCTCGGAACGCGGGCGGTCGTCGACGGTGACGAATGGGTCGTCAACGGTCAGAAAGTGTGGAACTCCTCAGCCCAGCACGCCGACTTCGGCATCCTGATCTGCCGTACCGAGCCGTCGGCTCCCAAGCACAACGGCATCACCTACTTCATCGTCGACATGCGGACACCGGGCATCGAGGTGCGTCCTTTGGTGCAGGCGCAGGGTGTCGCCCATTTCAACGAGGTGTTCTTCAGCGACGTGCGAATCCCCGCCGCCAACGTGGTTGGTGCGGTGAACGATGGGTGGAAGGTCACCAAGACGACGATGCGAAGTGAGTCGTCGATGATCTCGGGCGCCGGACAGGCGACCACGTTCGTCAACGTGCTGGCCACCGCTCGACGCTGCGGCCGGGACACCGATCCGGTCGTGCGCCAGGAGCTGGCCAAGGTGTGGAGCAACGAGCAGATCCTCCGGTACCTCTCCATGCGAACGCAGACAGCGGTGATGACCGGCCGCAAGGAACTGGCGATCCACGGGAGCCTGCTCAAGAACTTCTTCACGGGCGCCTTCGCGCATCGCGCGACGCTCGCTCTCGACTGCGAAGGTCCTGAGGCGATGCTGTCGGGTGCCGACGCCGAGGGCGATGGATTCTGGCAGTACCAGTGCATCAATCAGTTCGCGTCAAAGATCGGTGGTGGAACCGAGGAGGTCCACCGCAACAATCTCGCCGAGCAGGCCCTGGGGTTGCCACGCGAGCCCTCTGCCGACGTCGACGTGCCCTGGAACCAGCTGCGCCGCGCGTGACCTGACGGCAGGGGCGTGACCAACTGGCCTCGGCCACCATCCCTCAGTTCGGGGGTCTGCGTCACTAGCGTTCCCCCGATGAATCTGGGGAAGTCGCGCCCCCGAGGCGACTCGCTCGGACAGGAGCTCTGACGGTGGATACCACCGGTGACATCGTCGCGGTCGAAGCCGAGTACGCCGCGCTTCGACGTGATCCCCGCCGTCCGCTGAGCCGATTCGTCGCAGTGAGCCTCGCGTACGGCCGCATGCTCGCCGAGCCCGACCCTGCGCAGGCCGCCGAGGTCTACGCGCTGGCGCTCGACACGCTGCACGACCCGCCTGCCCCCGCTGAGGCCGGCGTTGTTCTCGACCTGATCCGAGCGTTGCGACCGGTGGCGGAGCAACTCGACCTTGCCGATGCTGAGCTCGATGCGATCGAGCGTGAGCGACGGCTTCTCGACCATGAGCTGATTCCGTCCGAACCGGGTGGGCGTGAGGCGCTGTGCCGTCGCGCTGCCGCGATTCACTTCGCAAAGGGCCACGTCGCCGAGGGCTTCGACGAGTTGATGAACGGGCTCCGCAGTAGCGGCCTGGATGGCCTCGACGGCTTGGCAACCGACCTCGTGCTAGCGGTTCGTCGGAGGCATGTGCCTCCCGAGATGCTCGCGGACCTCGAGAACATGTGGGTCGAGCTGCGCCGACGGCACTTCGATGGCAACTGGCCGCTTTGGTGTCTCACGGCTCTGGGAGCGCTACGGCTCGATGCCGACGATGTCCTCACCGCTCAGATGTACGTACGGCGGGCGGAGAGCATCCTCGGTCACCTCGATCGGCCGGTTGCCGGAGCGCTGGTCGGAGGCTGGGTGGCTCTCGCCGCGGAGGACTTCCAGCGCGCACATGACCGCTTTCGGTTCGCCTCGAACGCGGCAGACACCGATGATCGGATGCGTCTTCTGGCGTCGGCCGGTCTCGGCGAGTCGCTCATCTGCTTGGGACGGGCCGACGAGGCACGCGGGCCGCTGGCCGAGGCCATCTCCTACGACATCGGAGATCCGAGCTCCGTCGCTCGTTGTCACGAGCTGCTCGCGGAGATCGCCGCGGCGGAAGGACGTCATGCCGACGCCTACGCACACCTCCAGATGACACGTCGCCTTGAGCAGATCGCGAGCGGCGGGGCGCCTCCCGTCACACGATTGCAGGCCGACGACGAGCTGCTCTCGGACGGTGCTTCGGATGTCACCGACGTCGTCGACCTCAGGGATCGTCCGATCGACCTCGCTGCGCTGGACGACTCCGAGCCGGGCGCCGCATCGAAAGCCAACCCGAAGCCGACGCCGGCCCAACTCGTCATCGAGGGTTTGCGCAACGGCTGGTTCGACCTCCAGTTCCAGGCCATCGTCGACAACGCGAATCATCGACCCGGCGCTGCGGAGGGGCTTCTCCTGCTCCAGCACCCCGACCTCGGAGTGCTCACGTTCGACGACCTAGTGAACAGCGACCTGGACCGGGAGGTTGCAGCCGAGCTCTGTCTGTGGACCATCGCTCGGGCCGCCGAAGTGCTGGCCCGATGGAACACCGGCGGCAGCTCGTTCGCCGTCGTCGTCAAGATCGCCGACGTGCAGCTCACTCCCGCGCTCCCGCTCATCGTGCGTACTGCTCTTGCCCGTACCGGAGCCCGTGCCGAGCTTCTCACCGTTGAGATCGGTTGCGAGGTGGCGGACAGCCTCGACCCGACCCGAGCGGCGCTGCTCGACGACGTCCGGGCCACGGGGGCTCGTGTCGGGATCAGCGGTTTCGGGAGCGACCTCCGGTCGATGGACACCTTGCTTCGGTTGCCCGTCGACGTGGTGAAGCTCGATCCGAGGCTGATGGGGGGCGACGGGGTTGACTCGTTCGGTCGGCGCGCCGTCGAGACTGTCGTCGCGCTCGCCAGAACGTTCGGGTTCCAGGTGATCGCGGCGGGCATCGAGACGGAGCAGCAGTACGACCTGCAGCGTCACCTCGGATGCGACGGGGCCCAGGGGTTCCGCCTTGTTCCCCCGGCGCCCGAGCCCGAGTTCGTCGAGCAACTCCTCCACGTCGCATAGCCCCCAGCCCGTTCTGTCCTGCGAGAGCACCACCCGTCTGGTGCTCTCGCAGGACAGAACGAGCCGAGCGCGGCGTGGTCTCGAGTCAGGTGCGCTCGGCGAGCAAGGCAGCCTGCTGGTCGAGCACGGCCATGACCTCGTCGCGGCCGGCGCTCGGGAGCCGGAACACGCACTCGGTCACCCCAATGCGCTCGAAATGGTCGAGCTTGTCGTGGCTGGGAAGCGATCCGAACGGCACGATCTCGATCGACTCAGGATCGCGACCGGCGTCGGCGACGACTTCCTTCAACCTGCCGATGTCGTCGGTGAGCCCGGCACCGCCGATTGGTATCCAACCGTTGCCGTACTCGGCGATGTGGGCGAACAGCTTCGGCCCGGCACCGCCTCCGAGTAGCACCGGGACCGGAACCTCAGGTTTGGGCCACGACCAGCTGGGCGAGATCTGTACGAACGATCCGTCGAAGCCCGCCACCTCGTCGGCCCACAAAGCCCGCATCGCGAGCACGTGCTCACGGGTCTGCGCCCGTCTCGTGCGGTAGTCGACACCGTGGTCGTTCATCTCGTCCTCGTTCCACCCGAAGCCGATGCCGCAGCAGAAGCGGCCACCGGACAGGTTCTGGAGCGTGGCGATCGCCTTCGCCGTGACGATCGGCTCGCGTTGCGCCGGGAGCATCACGCCGGTGCCGAGCCGAATCGTGGACGTGCGCGCAGCGGCCGCCGCCAGCACCACCAACGGGTCGACGGTGCGCTTGTACTCCTCCCTCAGTTCGGCATCCCCGGTGGGCGGAGCCGTGAGCCGGCTCACCGGAATGTGGGTGTGCTCGGGAAGGTAGAAGGCATCGAATCCCCGCGCCTCCGCCTCCACCGCCAGATCGTCGACCGGCATAGCCAAGTCAGTCGCGAACATCGTCACCCCGTAGCGCATGACCTGCGACCATACCGGCAATCCGAATCTGACATGCCGTCAGATCTCGGGCGAAACTGTTGGCCGCCATCTCGAGTGGCGAAGTGAGTGAGCGACAAGGAGAGCGATGAGCGGCATTTGTGACGGACGTGTGGTGATCGTGACCGGAGCCGGCCGCGGCCTGGGACGGGCCCACGCGCTGGCGTTCGCTGCGGAGGGTGCGAAGGTCGTCGTGAACGACATCGGCGCCGAGGCCGACGGCTCAGGCGGTTCGCTAACGCCGGCACAGGAAGTCGTGGACGAGATCATGGCCGCCGGCGGTGAGGCGGTCGTCAACGGCGATGACGTATCGACCGTGGACGGGGCTGAGCGTCTCGTCGGTATGGCGATCGAGAACTTCGGTGACCTCCACGTCGTCCTGAACAACGCCGGCATCGTTCGCGACCGCATGTTCGCCAACGCGACCGCCGACGAGTGGGACGCCGTGATGCAGGTGCACCTCAAGGGTCACTTCCTGCCTGCCAAGTTCGCCGCGATGTACTGGCGCGATCGTTCCAAAGCTGGCGAGGCGGTCTCGGGTCGCATCATCAACACGTCCTCCGGCGCCGGTCTGATGGGGTCGATCGCGCAGGCGGCGTACTCCGCAGCCAAGGGCGGCATCGCTTCGCTCACCCTGGTTCAAGCCGCAGAGCTCGGTCGCTACGGTGTCACCGCCAACGCCCTGGCCCCGTCGGCCCGCACCCGCATGACCGAGGAGGCGTTCGCCGACATGATGGCGGCGCCGACCGACGGGTCGTTCGACGCTATGGCTGCTGAGAACGTGTCCCCGGCGGTGGTGTGGCTCGGGTCCGAGCAGTCCGGCCATGTCACCGGTCGGGTGTTCGAGTTGGAGGGCGGCAAGATCACGATCGCTCAGGGCTGGATGCACGGTCCATCCTTCGACAAGGGCGCTCGCCTCGAACCCGCCGAGGTCGGTCCGATCGTGGACGATCTACTGCGCGAGGCGGCGCAGCCCACCCCGGTTTACGGAACCTGACCAGCCCATAGGCGGGCTGCCCATTCGCGTGCAGGTCTACGAGAAGCCACCGTCGGGACTCGGCCCCGAGTTGGGGCGCCATGCGCTGGCCAATCGGGCCGGAGCGGCCTTCGCACTGGCGCGGGTAGCGGTTGGCGTCCTCCTGATGGGCTTGTTGGCGTTCCCCCTCGGCTGGTTGTGGTTCACCCTCGGTGTCGTGTCGTTCGCCTCAGGTTTCCTGTTCGTGAAGGCTGCCGCCCGCGCCGCGCTGGTTCGCCCAGCGCTGGTGCTCACCGGGCGGCCCAAATGGGATGGCACCCGACGGTTGGCCTGGAGGCTCGATTCCGACGATCTGCCTGCGACGTTGATGCACCTGACGGAGGGCCTTGACGCCGAGTGTGGCTCGGCGCTCACGGCGTACGACCTGGGCGACGACTACCGGGGGATCACGCGCACCGAGGCGTTCGGATCCCCCGAGCACCCGGTGCTGTTCGCGTGGGGTATCGACAGCCCCGCCCGGCTGAAGGCCAACGACGACGTCGTGGGCATCTGGCTACGGATGGAGTACGACGAAGCGGACGAGCTGCGGGCGACGCTGTTGGCCAACGAGGGCCGAGCGGTTGAGCGGCTCACCCACGTTGCGTGGCGGGTGTGAGCGACGGTTTCGACGCTCGTTGAGCGGCGGTATCGAGCGTGAGCGCCGTCGCGGCGGTCGCTCCCACCAGTCCTGCCACCCCGATGAACAACACGCCTGGCCCGAACCCGTCGTACACGGCCGGGGCCACGCTCGCGAGCAGTCCCGCCCCGCACAAGCCGATGCCGCCGGCGAGCCCTTGGCCGGCGGCGATGCGTTCGGGCGGGCACGCTTTGACCATCGCCGCTTGGGCCGAAGGATTGGCGAGAGACCCCACGATCGCTTCGACGATGGCGGTCAATGCGACGAGCCAGTACGAGCGAAGGACGCCGTAGGCCACGATTACCGGCAGCATCGCACTGACGGCTCGTTGTCCGGAGACGCGCGGCCCCCATCGGTCGACGAGTCGTCCGCCGACGCCGGCGAGCAGCACCATCGGGATGCCGTAGAGCGTCAACGACGTGCCGACGAACGTGGTGCTCGCCCCCAGGTCAGTGAGGTACCGCGACCACATCGAGTCGTAGGCCCCGACGGGGAGGTACACGGCGAGGGCCAGGAGCGCCGCCGCCAGCACCCTCCGATTCCCCAGGAGGTCGACGCCGGTGGTCCGCCAGACGCTCAGCTTCGGGCGGTGGGGTAGTGGGTCGAGCGTCGGAAAGCGGAACGCGACGAACACGAGCGCTACAGCCGCGACCCCGCCAAGAACGTAGAAGGGCAGGGACAGTCCGCCGACCCTGGCGAGGCCGACCCCAATCGTTGGGCCGAGGACGAACCCTGCAACCTCGGCGCCGACGAGCTTGCCGAGGTTCTCGCCCGCCCGTCGTGGAGCGATGCGGGTCACGATCGAACGCCCTGCGGAGATGAACAGGGAGATCGAGATTCCGGACAAGGTCCGTGCGGCGACGAGTTCCCAGAGATGTGTCGCCACGCCGAACCACGCGGTGCCCGCCGCGCCGATGGCCAGGCCGCTGAGCATCATCGTGCGGGCGTGGCCCTTGTCGGCGAGGTGGGCGAAGCCGAGCAGGCCGAGAAGCGACGCGGCGAAGAGGGCTCCGCTGATGAGGCCGAGTTGGGGTGTGGTGATTCCGTGGCGGTCCTGGATCTCGGCGATCAGCCCGAACACGACGCCGTTGCCGGCGTCGAGCGCCATCGTCACGCCCATGACCATGTACAGCGTGGTGCGCTGTTCCCGTGTCATTGCCGGGATCGGCGGGAGGTGGTCGCCGGTGTTCACGGGGCAACGGTACCGACCGGACGCGAAACAGCCCCCGGGATTTCCCGGGGGCTGCATCGATGGCTCCGTCCCTCGAAATGTGCTGCGAGATGTGCGGTTTCGCGATTGCCTCGCGACACATTTGGTGGGACGGTCCCCTTACGAGAGCCGTTCGACGATCATGGCCATTCCCTGGCCGCCGCCGACACACATCGATTCCATGCCGAACGTCTTGTCGGACTCCTGGAGGTTGTGGATCAGGGTGCCCATGATGCGGGCGCCGGTCATGCCGAAGGGGTGGCCGAGGGCGATGCCGCCGCCGCGGGTGTTGAGCTTGTCCCACGAGATGCCGAGGTGCTTCGCGGATGGGACGACCTGGGCGGCGAACGCCTCGTTGATCTCGACGAGGTCGATGTCGTCGATGGTCATGTTGGCGCGGGCCATGGCCTGGCGGCAGGCCTCGATCGGACCGAGACCCATGATCTCGGGGTTGAGACCAGTCACGCCGGACGACACGATGCGGGCGAGGGGAGTGAGGCCGAGCTCCTTGGCCTTGGTGTCGCTCATGACGAGAACCGCGGCAGCACCGTCGTTGAGCGGGCACGCGTTGCCGGCCGTGACAGAGCCACCGGGGCGGAACACGGGGTTGAGTCCCGACAGCTTCTCGACGGTGGTACCGGGGCGAATGCCGTCATCCTTCGACACGACCGTGCCGTCGGGCAGGGTGACCGGGCTGATCTCAGCCTCCCAGAAACCGTTCTCCAGCGACTCGCTGGCGAGCTGCTGGCTGCGAGCGGCGAACTCGTCCTGCTCCTCGCGGGTGACCTTCTCCTGCTCGGCGACGTTCTCGGCGGTGTCACCCATGCCCATGTAGACGTCGGGCAGACCGACCGGCGGGGTCCAGTCGCCCTGGTCGCCGGCGCTGCGAGCGAGCGTGCGGGCGCGGGCATCGTCGAACTTGGGGTTGGCGGGGCCGTCGTCGGCCATGCCGTTGATGAATCGCGACACCGTCTCGACGCCTGCGGCGAGGAACACATCGCCTTCACCGGCCTTGATCGCGTGAGCCGCCATGCGGATCGACTGCAGCGACGACGAGCAGTAACGGTTGATCGTGACGCCGGGGACGTCGGGCATATCGGACAGCACGGCGACGACGCGGGCCAGGTTCACTCCGGATTCGCCGGCGGGCTGGCCACAGCCGAGGAGGAGGTCCTCGACGATGTTGCGGTCGACCGACGGCACCTTCGCGAAGAGGGCGTTGACGACCTGCGCCGTGAGGTCGTCGGGGCGCATGTCGACCAGCGACCCCTTCATGGCCCGCCCGATCGGGGTGCGGGCGGTGGCAACGATGACTGCTTCAGGCATGGACTTGGCTCCCGTGTGTTTTCGTTGAGAAGGGTGGCAGTGTCAGCTCGATGTTACCGCGCGGTAACATCGGCGAGCGAACCCACAGATCCGCTCGATCTGTGATGCAGATCCGCCCCTGTGGTGGCGGTGTCGCATCACAGAACAGGTGGGGCTCAGGGAAGGAAGCGGCTCACGGTGTCGGCGACGCACGCCGGCTTGGCGGAGCCCTCGGTTTCGATGGTGACGCGGACGACGACCTGAACGCCACCGCCGGCTTCGACGGCACTCACGACCTCGCCTCGCCCGCGGATGCGCGAGCCGGCGGGCACCGGGCTCGGGAAGCGGACCTTTTCGAGGCCGATGTTGAGTCCGGCGGAGAAGGTCTCAACCGTCAGCAGCTGCGGCAGGAAAAGGTTGGCCAGCGACAGCGTGAGGTAACCGTGGGCGATCGGGCCGCCGAACGGGCTCTCGGCGTTCGCTCGCTCGACGTCGACGTGGATCCACTGGTGATCGCCGGTCGCGTCAGCGAACAGTGCGATGCGATCTTGAGCCACCTCAACCCAGTCGGTGGGACCGAGCTCGGTCCCGACGAGGTCGAGCAGATCGTTGGGGGTGGGAACGGTGAGCATGTTGTCGTCCTACGTCAGGGGGCGGTCGTCTCGGGCGCCGTGGTCTCGACAACCGAGTCCTCGACCACCGAGATGTCGACGATCGTGTCAACCGTCGAGTCGGGCACGCTGACGTCTGGAGCCGTCTCAGCCGCCGGGAACGTTGTCGTCGTGATGTCGGCCTCCTCGTTGATGCCCGAGGTCAAGTCCTCGATGCACTTCTGGGCGGCGAGATCGAGCTGCTGGGCGATGTCGACGTCGCCGGGATTGTCGTACGCCTTCTGCAGCAGGTCGGCGTCGTCCTTGATCGAGTCGTACTGGCACGAGATGAACGTGTCGATCAGTCGATCGGTCGTGTCCTTGTCGATTCCCTGCGCTGTCATCCCTGCAAGCAGATCACTGCCAAGGGAGTCCTTGATCTTCGCGGTGAACTCGGCCTTGTCCGGAGCGCCGCCGCACGCGGCCAGGACGGTGGCGCAAGCGGCGATGATGGGCAGGACACGCCGCGGAGCGCGTTCACGGAGGTGCATGGCGGGCAGCCTACGGGCCTACGGATGCTGGCTGGAGACGGCCACGACCTCGCCGGTCATGTAGGTCGTGTAGTCCGACGCGAGCATCACCATCACGTTGGCGATCTCCCAGGGTTCCGCCGCCCGACCGAAGGCCTCGCGCGCCTCCAACTCCTCCAGGAGGCCGTCGGGTGTGACCTTCGCGAGGAACGGGTGCATCGCCAGGCTTGGCGACACGGCGTTGACCCGGACGTTGTGCTTTGCTGCTTCCATCGCGGTGCAGCGGGTCAGCGCCATGACCCCGGCCTTGGCCGCTGCGTAGTGCGCTTGGAGTTCCTGCGCACGCCAGCCGAGCACCGACGCGTTGTTGACGATCGCCCCCGAGCCACGCTCGTACATGTGCGGAAGGACGGCCCGCAGGCAGCGGAACGTGCCGGTGAGCGTGACGTCGAGCACGACGTTCCACTGATCGTCGGTCATCTCGTGCACCGGAGCGTTGCCGCCGAGGCCGGCATTGTTCATCCACACGTCGATGTGGCCAAGCTGGTCGACCGCCGCGGTGACGAGGCCCTGCACCTGCGCTTCGTCGGTCACGTTGCAGAGGAACGTCGAGGGGCGAGTCCCGGTCTCGGACTCCAGGTTGTCCGCCGCCTCGCCGAGGCGTCGCTCGTGGAGGTCGCTGATGAGGACCGTCGCACCCTCCTCGATGCACCGCTTCGCGAGGGAGAAGCCGATGCCGGTACCGGCAGCGGCCGTCACGACGACGGTCCTGCCGGCGAGCAACCCGTGAGCGGCGGGGTAGGGGGGGACGGGTGCTGCCATGGTGCCTCCTGGCGGGCTGATCCGACTCGACGCGGCTAGCGCGGTTCGCGGGGCAGGCCGAGGGCCCGCTCACCGATGACGTTGCGCTGGATCTGGTCGGAGCCGCCGTAGATGGTGTCGGAACGGGTGAACATGAACAGTCGATGCAGCGCATCGAGCGGCTCGTGGGAGTCGTAGCGATCGGCGATGATCATCGCGTCGGCACCGAGCACGTCCATCGCGACCTCGCCCATCTCCTGGTGCAGGTTCGCCCAGTAGAGCTTGCCGATCATCGCCTCGCGGCCGAGTTGGGCCGATGCGAGCGACAAGGTGCGGATGGCGTTCGTGCGCATAATGCGGAGACGGACCCACAGACCCACCAGCTTCTGGCGGATGATCGGATCGTCGATGCGGCCGTTGTTGCGTGCTGTCTCGATGATCTCGTCGAGCTCACGTTGGAACGCCATCTGCTGGCCGAGGGTGAGAACGCCCCGCTCGAACGCGAGCGTGCCCATCGCGACCTTCCACCCGTCGCCGACCGAGCCGACGATGTTGTGCGCGGCGGTCGGGGCGTCGGTGAAGAACACCTCGTTGAACTCGGCCGTGCCGGTGATCTGGCGGATTGGCCGAACCTCGATGCCGGGCGCGTCCATCGGGATGAGGAGGTAGGCGAGGCCGTTGTGGCGCTGGCTGCCCTCCTCCACGCGGCACACCACGAAGCACCAGTCCGACCACTGCGCCAGGGAGGTCCACACCTTCTGGCCGTTGATCACCCAGCGGGCGTCGTCGCCTTCGCCTTCGAGGCGGGCGGTGGTCTTGATGTTGGCGAGATCGCTGCCGGCGTTGGGCTCGGAGTAGCCCTGGCACCAGTACTCCGTGCCGGACACGATCCCGGGGAGAAAACGCTGCTGTTGTTCGGGTGACGCGAAGTGGATCAGCGTGGGGCCGAGCAGGCCCTCTCCGATCAGCCCGGCGCGACCGGGACCGCCGGCTCGCGCGTACTCCTCGTGGAAGATGACCTCCTGGGAGATCGGCAGGCCGCGGCCGCCGTGCTCGACAGGCCAGCCGACGCAGGTCCAACGGTGCGCGGCGAGGTGTCGCTCCCACTCCATGCGCTCCTGCACGAACATGTGCTCGTCCCCGGGGCCGCCACGGAATCGGAGCTGGGCGAACTCGCCGGTGAGGTGCTCGGCCATCCAATCGCGGATCTCGGCACGGAACTCGGCGTCGGCCGGCGAATCTCCCAGTTGCACGGCGGCGATGATATCTGACGGGCCGTCAGATCCTCGAAACGGAAACCGCGAGTGGGTCCCGTACCATGTCGCCCGCTTGTCCGAGTTCAGCTTCTCCCGCCCCGACGGAACATCGTCCTCGACGCCGTCGAACTACCAGGCCCCGCCGCCACCCAGAAGGCCGCGCCGTCGTTGGGCTTGGTTCGGCTGTCTGCCGGCGGTGCTCCTCGCCGTCGTCGTTCTCGTCGTGATTCTCCTGCTCGTCGCACGCCAACGCGACGGCGAGATCGAACGAAGCAACGGAACAGTCCTTCCGCCGAACACCGTGACGACCCCGGTGCCTGACAGCGCTGCTGTGACCGCAACGTGTGCCATCACCCAGGGACTGATCACACGGGAGTGCGCCATCATCACCCCGCCGTCGGTCGCCGCTGGAACCAGGCTGCCGGTCGTGTTCCTCCTCGCCGGGCTCGGCGACGGGCCGGTCGAGGTGCGCGGCACCGGCGACTGGGCGAACGCCGTGGTCGCCCGCAACTTCATGCTCGTCACTCCGTCGGGGATCAGTAACAGCTGGAACGCCGGCACCTGTTGTGGGATCGCGAAAGCCACCGAGATCGACGACGTCACGTACCTCTCGACGCTGATCGACGAGATCTCCAGACGCCCCGACGTCGACCCGGCTCGCATCTACCTCGCCGGATTCTCCAACGGCGGGATGATGGTCTACCGGATGCTGTGCTCCACCGATCGCCTCGCTGGTGCCGCCAGCGTGTCGGGAACCAAGGTCGTCACTTGCCCGTCGAAGAAGCCGATCGATCTCCTCCACATCCATGGCACCGCGGATGACACCGTGCCGTATGAAGGCGGCGCCGGAATCGTCGCAACGTTGATGGGTGTGACGTTCCAGCCGGTGCCGATGATGGCCGACAGCCTTTCTCGTGAGGAGGGTTGTTCCTCCGCCCCGACCGAGACGCGGGGCGACGGTGCCGATACCGAGGAGTGGGACCAGTGCTCTGGGGGCACCCGGGTCCGGCTCGTTACCGTCACCGGGGGGACTCACATGTGGCCGTTGAACGGAGCGGTCGACGCGACCGAGGAGATCCTCGACTTCTTCGGGATCCGGTAGCGCCCAGCAGTTCGGCCGTGTCAGCGGTGGTCGCGCATCACCGTGCGTGCGGCATGGAGCCCGCACATGCCGTGCACCCCACCTCCGGGGGGTGTCGACGACGAGCAGAGGTACACCCGATCGACCGGAGTACGCCACGGCCGAAGCGACAACACCGGACGGGCGACGAACTGGCGAAGGTCGGCCATGCCGCCGTTGATGTCGCCACCGAGATAGTTCGGGTTGTACGCCTGCATCGCGGCGGGACCCATGACGCGCCGCTCGACGATTCGGTCACGGAACCCGGGCGCGAACCGTTCGATCTGGGACTCGATGCGATCGGTCACGTCGACTTCGGACCCGTTGGGAACGTGGCAGTAACCCCACCCGGTCTCCCCGCCGTCCGGTGCGCGCGACCGATCGAACTGGCTCGACTGCACGTAGAGGACGAAGGGTCGTTCCGGGACGCGGCCTCTGGTGACGTCGTCCTCAGCGGCGACGACCTCCTGCAACGTGCCCCCCACATGCACCGTTGCGGCGCGGTGGAGGTCGGCATTGGTCCATGGCACGGGGCCATCGAGCGCCCAATCGACCTTCCACACGCCCGGACCTCGTCGGAACCGTTGGAGCCGTCGGCGATAGCGGTCCGGCAAGCGGTCGCCGCAGATGTCGACGAGTTGCGCCGGCGTGACGTCGAAGAGGTACGCCGACGAATCCGGCAGATCGGACAGGCTCGTGACCCGTCGATCGCACTCGACCTTGCCACCGTGGTGCTCCAACAGCGACACCATCGCGTCTGCGATCGCCTGAGAACCGCCCTTGGCCATCGGCCACCCGACCAGGTGGCCGAGAAGCGCGAGCATCAGGCCGTACGCGGTCGTGATCGGGGCGCGCAGCGAGAGCATGGAGTGGGCCGCCATCCCTGCGAGGAGGCCACGGGCTTCGTCGGTGTCGAACCGTCGTCGTGCCACCATCTCGAGCGGCAGCGTTCCCACCAGACCGAACCGTGCGAGAGCGAGTGGAGCGCGGGGGACGCCGAACGGCGACATCAGCGAGTCGACCAGATCCTGGCGAACGAACGGCGACAGCAAGCGCCGGTAGGCGTCGCCGTCGGCGCCGAGATGGCGGCTGGTCTCCTCGAGTGAGGGGAACAGCAGGCCGGCACGGCCGCCGTCGAGTGGGTGGCCCGCTGCGATCTCCGGCTGGATCCACTCCAGGCCGTGATCGGAGAGAGGGAGCGATCTCATCGCTTCGGACACGAGGCCCATCGGGTGGATCGCGGAGCAGATGTCGTGGATCTTCCCCGGCGTCAGTTCAGCGGACCGCATGCCGCCGCCGGGTGTGGCCGCGGCCTCGACGACAAGCACCCGCCAGCCGGCCCTGGCCAGCGTGATCGCCGCGACGAGGCCGTTGGGGCCCGAACCCACCACCGTCGCGTCGTACTCGGCCATGACCGCGGACTGTACCGCGGACGGGTCAGCTACCGACCACCTCGCGGCGGAGGGGAACCGGCACTACCGCTTGGTCGTTCCGGGTGGTGCGGCGATGTCCCTTCGGCGTCAGCCCGACGAGATCGGCGGTCGTGGTGCGCAGTCGGCCGATCGGGGACGACCCTCTGCTCAGGGCCCCCATCTCGTGAACGAAGTTGAGATAGGTGAGTAGCGACTCGCCGAGGTGCTGGGAACGGGCAACCCCGTTGCGGTCGCACCACTCGTCTGCTGTGCCGAACAGGAAGGTCAACACGCCGTTGGTGGTCCACCGGTTGAACGGCTGGCCGTCGTTGATCGCTTCGTCGCGGCGGGCCCCGAGCACCACGGTGATCGCGTCGATGTTCAGAGGCTGCCCCGCGGCGAGCGCCCATCGGGCGATCTCGCACCGGAGCGCCCGCAACTGCGGGTCGAGTCGTGCCGTCTCGCGGGCGGCGTTGAGTGGGCGGGAAGCGGTCCGGGTGGTCATGGAGCCCATCATGAGGGCCACCCCTGACAGTCCACGGACTGAGTTCACGGGGGTCGAGAAGCCTCGCTAGGTGAATAGTTCCGAGGGGTCCACCGTGCTCATGGTCCCGCCGTATCGGAACCGTGTGCATTTCGTGCCCTCTCAGGGCCGTTCCTGCACATGGTTTACGCGCGTTGTCCGACGCCATGATGTGGAGGACCTCGTGCCGGTCCGTCCGTGGCACCGACGGTTCCCCCGCCGGCCAGCGACAGACGGCAGCGAATGGTGGTGCGGACGTAACGTCACGCACAGCGGCCCCCACTGGTTCTCCTGGTTCCACACGTACGGGCGTTGGAAGCGGCACGATGAGCGCTGTGGCTGCATGACGACGAGTTGGGGCGTCCGAACCTCGGTGTCCATGCGCTCCTCCTCGATCTCGACGTCGATGCCGTGGAGGGACTCAGCGAGTTCTGTGAACTCGGCCAACGCCGACTGGAGGTCCTCAACGATCTCGGCAGCGATGACGCCGGGGGCCGGGAGGTTGTCGGTGTCCTCCAAGCTCTCGTCACGCAGCCAGAAGATGTCGAGGTTGGCCTTGTCCCTGCCATCAGACCGTCGTCGGCCAAACGGTGGAACCGCTCGGTCTCCTAGCGCTTTCCCGGCGCCCCTGCCTTGTAGCTGTCGACGAAGTCGTCGAGGTCGGCTCGGCGCACGACCACCGCCGCAGTGCCCCCGACCTTCAGCAGGGGGTCGCGTCAGTGACGACGAACCCGTTCTCGCCGATCTCGCAGCCGACACCTGCCAGCAGGCCGTCGGGGTGGGGGCGGATGCCCGGCCGGACGAACACGGCGGACCGTTCGACGACCCGGCCGCCGGAGAGCTCCACTCCTGACAAGTGATCGTCGTGGATCACCAGGCGGGCGACCGGCCCTGCCACAACTCCGATACCACGGGCGTCGAGCTGCTCACGTTCGGCGTCGTTGAGTTGGTAGATGCGGGAGAAGTACACGATGTCGTTGCTCCACTGGCGAACCAGGAGGGTGTGGTCGACCGGCCCGGCGATCGTGCCGAGGACGCCGAGCGGCTGGTCGCGAGCTTCCGGCGACGCACCAACGCTCGACCTGAGCCTGACGCCGTCGTCATCTTTTCTCGACAGGCCGATGCTCCAACCCAGCCGTCGTCCGCCCTCTGTCTGCGATGGGGACCAGAGGGTATACGGATATCTATACTTCTGGTATGGCCAAGGTGATGGTGTCTCTGCCGGACGAGCTGCTTGCTGATATCGACGACGAGGCTCAGCGGCGTTCGATATCGCGAAGCGCCCTGCTGGCCGAGGCTGCTCGCCGAGACCTCAGTCGACGAGACCCGCGTTCTGTCGCTTCCGCCATTCGCAGGTCGCTGGAGCGCTTCGAAGACGCACCCTCGTTCGAGGCTGCCAGCCTTGTCCGAGACGAACGCGACCGCCGATGATCGGCGTCGTGCTGGACACGTCGGTGCTGCTCAAGTGGTTTCACAGCCAGGGCGAGGCCGAGGTAGCCGAGTCTCGGGCGATCCGCGACGCTCACGTGTCCGAGGTGCTCGAGGTGATCACCCTCGAGCTCTCCCGCTACGAACTCGGGAACATTCTGATCCGTTCACTGAAGTGGAACGCCCAGGCAACTGCTGACCAGCTCGACGACCTGCAAGACATCTGCGGAGGGGGCGTGGTCCCAACCAAGGCGGCGATCCACGACGCCGCCGAACTCTCGGCGAGCCTGGGGTTGACGTTCTACGACAGCCTCTTCGCAGCGGTGGCGCGAGACCTCGGTACACCCTTCGTCAGCGCAGACCGTCAGCTGCTGGAGGCTGGGCTGGCCGTGTCCGCAACTGATTTCGCCAACGAACTGAGCAACCTCACCTAGATGATTGGTTCCAAGGGATGCGCCGGCAAGGCCAGGTGGCAGTCCTCCCCCTATGCGGGCAATCCGTGCTGGATGTGCGAGACGACGTTACGTCCGCACCACCATTCGCTGCCGTCTGTCGCTGGCCGGCGGGGGGAACCGTCGGTGCCACGGACGGACCGGCACGAGGTCCTCCACATCATGGCGTCGGACAACGCGCGTAAACCATGTGCAGGAACGGCCTGAGAGGGCACGAGATGCACACGGTTCCGATACGGCGGGACCATGAGCACGGTGGACCCCTCGGAACTATTCGTCTAGCCACCGGCCGATCGGCGTCGACATCGACGGCGTCTGCTGCGAGGAGGTACCCGCCGGGAACGTCTCGGGTCTCGCAGTCGCGGAAGGTCGGCCAGCAGCCGGAGCCCGTGGTCATCTGGATCAAACGACCGAGAGTGATTCGCCGTCAACGACCGCTCCAGGTTCGTGATCGCGTCGAACTGGGCGTCACGGAGACGAGCCTTGTCGCGCTCAAGTGCTCGTCGGGCGCGTTCGTCTGGTAGGCGTCGGTGACCTACTCCCGGACGGCAACACCGGTGCCGCGTAGAGGTTCACCGCCTTGAAGTCATGCACGACCCAGCCATCCGCCTCCAACATCGCGTCGATTCTGACGCGGGCACGCTGCTCAGGCAGCAAGCGTTCAGCGCAGTAGCGGCTCCACGAGGGGGACGACGAGCGCGAGGGAGTCTGGGCAGCACGGCTGTGACTCGACGAGCGCGTGCAGTTCCGCGAGCGTCAGCCATCGGGCATCGACGACCTCGCCGTCGGCGAACCGGTACTTGCCGGAGTGCCGCGCCACGAAGACCTGGGCAACCGTGCGGACCTCGTCATCGTCGTAGGTCCCTCCGCCGAGGTGCTCGATCGGAGCCTCGATACCCAGCTCCTCGGCGAGCTCCCTCCGCGCCCCGACGTCCCAGGCCTCGCCGACCGCGGCCACCCCGCCGGCGGCGATGTCCCATCGCGACGGCCACACGTCCTTGTTGGGGCTGCGTTGGTGCGCGAGCAACCGGCCGTCGGAATCGACCACCGCGATGAAGGTCGTGCGATGTCGCAGCCGGCCGGCCCGCATGTCGGCGCGGGTGACGATCCGCAACACGTTGCCCTCGATGTCGACTTCCTCGACCAGCTCTTCCCCGGGGTCACCCATCGACCGGTACGGTAACTGCTCCATGGGGGTCGAGCCGGTGAGTGACGACGTTTCGGGAGTGGTGGCAGCGGCCGACGACGAGTACGTGGCGTTCGCCGGCACGGACGTCGAGATCGGGCCGATTGGGTACTCCACGATCGGGCTGGGGTCGGCGACCCTCGACGACGCCGTCGACCGGATCGAGGCGGCGGTCGAGGCCGGGATGACGTTGATCGACACCGCGGACGTGTGGGGGTTCGATCCCAACGGTGACGACCCGGCCCACGGCGGCGGTTTCGGCGCGGCGGAGGCACGGCTCGGTGAGGTGCTCGCCGAGGTGCCCGGCCTACGCGACCAGATCCTGTTGTGCACCAAGGGCGGTCGCTTCCCCCCGCTGCCGCTCGATTCGAGCCCGGACTATCTGACTCAGGCGTGCGACGCGTCGCTCTACCGGCTCGGCGTCGAGGTGATCGACCTGTACCAGGTTCACGGCGCCGACCTGCTCGCGCACCCGGCCGACGTCGCTGAGGCGCTGATGGGCCTCCGGAACGCCGGCAAGGTCCGCGAGGTCGGAGTGTGTGGCTACTCAATCCGCCAGATCGAGGCCCTGCAGCACTATCTGGAGGCGCCGCTGGTGTCCTTGCAACTGCCCCTGAGCGCGTTGCACACCGATGGGGTGACGAACGGATCGCTCGACCACGCGATTTGCAGCGGCATCACTCCGCTGGCGTCGAGCCCTCTCGCCGGTGGCGCTGTGCTCGACGGCCCCACCGGCAATGTGCTGCGGCGCATCGCGGGGGAACAGGGCGTCCGGCCGTCCGCCGTGGCGCTCGCCTGGCTGTTGCACCACCCTGCCGGTGTGGTGCCGATGGTGGGGACGACACGGGTGAATCGAATCCGCCAGTGCGCCCGGGCCGACGAGGTCGGGCTGTCGCGCCAGCAGTGGTACGAGGTGTGGTCGGCGTTGCACCCCGAGTGGCAGCCAGGGGCGTGACGGACGCGGATTTATGCCGCGTATCGGACCATTTGACGTGATTTGCTACCCTTCCGGGATCCGGCACGCCACCGCAAGGCGTCGCTCGGTGTCTGAAGGTGTCGGAAGGTAAGGACCAAGATGGGGGCGACATGGCGGAGCGCAGCGTCCACATCGAGTTCGTCCCTTTCCCCGACATCGCGGAGCCTGTCGAAGATGTGGGCAACGTCCGCGGTCGAACGATGAGCGACACGCTCGGCGGAGTATCCAGCGGCGATCCGGCCGAACCTCCGGTCGGTACCGACGCCGAGACGGGTGCTGACCGCTCGACGCGTCAGCGTGCGGGCGACGTGACGCAGCCTGGACCGAACGTCACCGACGAGATCGTCGTCGAGCGGGACGAGAGCTCGCTGCGCACGACCAGCATCTCAGGCCGGCTGCTCCTGCTGACCCTCGGCGCCGTGCTGCTGGCGGCCGTCGTCGCCGTGGCTTCCGTGGCCGGGGTAGCGCTGGTGAGCGATGCCGGGAGGCAGGTAGCCGAGCTGTCCGACGCGCGGGAGGCGAACAGCGAGGTCATCGCTGCTCTCCGAGTCTTCGACGCGACGAGCACGTCTGAGTCCTCTTCGTCGGTCGTGGGTATTCGTGACCTCGCGGTGGAGGCGGCCGAATCGGCCGCCCCGTGGGTCGATGGCGAGCTCGCCGATCGTGCCGTCGAGGCGACGGAGCACTTCATCGATACACGTCTCGAGCCCGGCACAAACGCCGGATCAGCTCAGTTCGACGACGCAATCGAGGCTCGAACGCAGCTCGACGCAGCGCTCCGCGATGTACAGCTCACGACCGTGGAACGCGCCGAGTCGCGACGCACCGCAGCGATCGCCGCGGTGATGGTGCTCTTCGCCGTAGGGTCCGTCGCTCTCGTGGTGATGGGACGGGTCATCGGCCGGTCGGTCGTCGCTCCGCTGCGATCGCTCGGACGCACGCTCCGGCGTTTCGGCGACGGCGACCTTCGGTCGCGTTCTGACATCGCCGGCGACGAGGTCGGCACGCTCGCCAGGTCCTTCAACTCGATGGCTGACTCGGTCAGCGCACGGGTGCTTCGACTCAACGCCGACGCCGAGCGGGACTCCCAGCTACGGATGGTCGGAGACGCGCTCGACCTCGCCGACCGGGAGTCCGACGTGTACCGGATCCTCGAGGAGGCCTTCGCTGCGTTGACCCCAGCGAACCCGGCCGAACTCCTCGTCAACGAACCGACGTCGACGCGCCTCTGGCAGGTGTCAGTGAACCCGACTGCGGGTGCTGGAGGATGCCCCGTCGAGACGGCGGAGGGGTGCGTCGCGATGCGTCGGGCCCAAGCGATGGTCTGGGACGGCCCGGGCGCCATCAACGCGTGCCCCCAACTTCGGGCGCATGCCGCGCCATGCTCCGCTGCATGCGTTCCGGTCGGCGTCAACGGCCACCTTCTCGGCGTGATGCACGTCACGGCGCCCGAGCACGAGCCCCCGCCACCC
>JAIBBP010000088.1 GCA_019694615.1 Microthrixaceae bacterium
CGTCTACGACCGGTTCAACGTTGCGCACCGTCGCCAAGCCCTGGGCCCGTTGATGTGTGACCTCGATGTCGGGCCGGTGATCCTCGACGCCCTGGGTGTCCCGTTGGATCTCGGGCGTACGGAGCGGTTCTTCACCCGCGACCAACGCCGAGCGCTGGCACGCAGGGACGGTGGGTGTGTGTTCCCAGGGTGCGGGGCGCTCCCGCACCGCTGCGACGCCCACCACGTCGTCCATTGGATCGACGGCGGCCCGACCGACGTCGCCGCAGGAGTGCTGCTCTGCCGCCGCCATCACGGCGTCGTGCACCGAACCGGATGGGCGATCCACATCGGTGACGACGGATGGGCCTGGATCACCACCGCATGGGGACGCAGGCTCTGGTGCCAACAACACGAACGGACACGCCGAGGCCCCGCACCGCCAGCGCAGGCCGCTTGACAGGGCCCGATCATGCAGGATGACGCGAGTCCGGCGAGATGACGACAGCCAGAATGACTCAGTGGGCTACTTCGGCGCGCTTGGCAGCCGGGCCACCCGGCTTAGGCGATCTCGACGCGGAGTGGTTCGAAGCCGTTGAACCCGAGCGAGGAACAGGAGACGGTGTAGGCGCCGGCACCGTGTAGCCGGATGCGGTCGCCCGAGGTCAAAGCGACCGGGAGGTCGACCGGCCGCAACTCGTAGAGGATGTCCGTGCTGTCGCAGGTAGGCCCGGCGACGACGGCGGGCGCTGTCGGACCCGCCACCTTCGTCGTCAACGGGTAGCGGATGGTCTCACCCGACGCCTCTGACAGGCCCTGAAAGAGGCCGACGTCGACGAACACCCATCGCGAGCACTCCTGTCCCGGACGCTCGACGACTCCGATCACCTCGGCTTCGATGACCCCGGCGTCGCCGACGAGGAAACGACCGGGTTCGATGGCGAACGTCAGGTCGAGCCCGTCGAGGCGCGCGTCGATCCCCCTGAGGATGGCGTCGGCGAACGCGTCGAGCGCCGGCGTCGGGTCGGCAAGCGTGCTGGGGAGACCTCCGCCCAGGTTCAACACCAGCGGCCGATCCGCCACTCCGGCGAGGTCGACGGTTTCGGCGACCTGTTCGAGCGCGTGGTCCCAGGATGCCGGATCGGACTGCTGCGAGCCGACGTGGAACGTCGCGCCCACGCCGAGGCCGGCGTCGGCGGCCCGGCGCAGGATCGAGGCGGCGGTCGCGACGTCGGTGCCGAACTTCCGCGACAGCGGCCAAGCCGCGGCCGAACCTTCTGCGTTGAGCCGCACCAGCGCAGCCGCTCCCGGAGCATGGTCGATCAGCTTGTCGAGTTCGGACTGGTCGTCGACGGCGAACAAGCGAATCCCCGCAGCTGTTGCGTGCGCGACTTCGCTGCCTCGTCGGACGGTGTTGCCATACGAGATCAGTTCCGGTGCGATGCCGTGCGCGAGCGCCTGGTCGATCTCGTTGGTCGACGCCGCGTCGATGCCGCACCCCAAGGAGGACAGGAGGTCGAGGACCGCGGGGTGCGGATTGGCCTTCATCGCATAGAAGACCTGCGTGCCCGGAAGCGCGGAGACGAGTGCCCGGTATCGATCGGCAACCACGCCGAGGTCGAGAGCGAGCACGGGAGTTCGTCCGGTGTCTGCGTCGAGAAAGTCGAGCGCACCGGTGGCGAGGGCGTTTCCTGGCGGCACGTGTTCATTCTCGTCCGAACCGCACTGCTTGAGCATCACCGGGGATGTGAGAGGCGGTAGGTTCCGGCGGAGAGACGAGGGGGCCACGTGGATATCGCTGACATTGATCTATTGGACCCTGACCGGTTCCAACAGCAGCTCCACCACGAGATGTTCGAGGTGCTTCGCCAACAGGACCCCCTGCACTGGACCGAAGAGCCCGATGGCCCGGGCTTCTGGTCGATCACCAAACACGCAGACCTGCAGCTCGTTAACCGTGACGCCGAGGGTTTCAGCTCCGAGGCGAAAGGAGTGAACATCCAGGAGATCGACACCGAACGCAACGGCGCGTTCGACATGCGGGGCCAGATGATGTTGATGACGGACCCCCCGAAGCACACCCGCTACCGGCTGCTCGTCAACAAGGGGTTCACCCCGCGGATGATCGGTCTGATCGAGGAGCACCTTCGGTATCGCGCGGAGTTGATCGTCGATTCGATCATCGAACGCGGCGAGTGCGACTTCGTGCTGGACGTGGCGGCGGAACTCCCACTCCAGGCGATCGCGGAGATCATGGGGGTTCCGGAGGCGGACCGTCACATGATCTTCGACTGGACCAACCGCATGATCGGTGCGGACGATCCCGAGTACGGCGACGCCGACAGCCACCTCGACGCGCAGACGGCGGCCGCCGAGCTGTACGGCTACGCGGCGAAACTGCGGGTCGATCGCGCCGAGGTCCCTCTCGACGACATCGTCACCAAGCTCATCAACGCCGAGATCAACGGTGACCGGCTGACCGATGCCGAGTTCGAGATGTTCATCCTGCTGCTGGCGGTCGCCGGCAACGAGACAACCCGCAATGCCACCGCCCACGGGATGCACGCGCTCATGACGAACCCCGACCAGTACGCGAAGCTCGTTGCCGACCCGTCGCTGATCACCTCAGCGATCGAGGAGATCGTCAGGTGGGCGACGCCTGTCATGTACTTCCGGCGTCAGGCGATGCGCGACCTGGAGCTACGCGGCAAGCAGATCAAAGCCGGCGACAAGGTCGTGATGTGGCACATCTCGGCCAACCGCGACGAGGAGGTGTTCGCGGATCCGTTCCGGTTCGACATCGAGCGATCGCCGAACGACCACGTCGGGTTCGGAGGTGGCGGAGCGCACTTCTGCCTCGGTGCCAACCTCGCCCGATCGGAACTCCGGCTGATCTTCCACGAGCTGGTGACCCGCATTCCCGATATGGCGCTCGCCGGCGATCCCCAGCGGCTTCGTTCGAACTTCATCGGCGGCATCAAGCACATGCCGGTGACCTTCACCCCGGGTCTGCGCAAGCATCCGGTTGGCTCGCACGCCTGAATGCGGCGATGGTGCGCTTCGACAGCCGACGGACGTAGGGTCCGTCCCCATGAGATACGCAGGATGGGGTCGTGGTGGGGTTGCCGTGCTGTTGGCGGGCGTGGTCGCCCTCGCCGGTTGCGCGAACGAGGCTGACTCGAAGACGGCGGCCGAGGGAAAGAAGGCGTCCGAGACGACCACCACGACCACTGAGGATCGGGTGTGTGACCAGAAGCCCACCGTGGTGCCAGTGCAGGCGAAGCCGGTCGACGGGACGCCCAGTGATCTCGACATCACGTCCTTCGACGGGACGGTGATCCGCGCCCACTGGTTCCCCGCCGACGGGCCGGGGCCCTACCCGACGATGCTGATGGGGCCGGGCTGGTCACAGCCGGGGGCGACAGAGGAACGGGACCCGATCCTGTTCGGGGCGCTCAGCATCACCGGCATGAACGATGCCGGGTACAACGTGCTCACCTGGGACCCCCGAGGTTTCGGCAAGTCGACAGGGCTCGCCTCCGTCAACGATCCGACGCTCGAAGGTCGCGACGTCCAGGTGCTCCTGGACTGGGTTGCCGAGCAAGCGGTCGCTGCGACCGATCGAACCGGTGATCCTCGCGTCGGCATGGTCGGAGTCTCCTACGGCGGAGGCATCCAGTTGGTTCTTGCAGCGCGCGACTGCCGAGTCGACGTGCTGGTGCCGTCGCTCGCCTGGCATTCGCTGTCGACGAGCCTGAACCGCGCCGACACCGTCAAAGTCGGATGGTCAGGCGTCCTCAACACCGCTGCCACCACATTCGGAGGCCGACTCGACCCGCACATCACCAGCGCCGCGACATCGGGCACGAGCGAGGGTGTTCTGAGCGACGAGGATCGCGAGTGGTTCAAGTCGCGGGGACCCGGCGACCTGATCGACGACGTGTCGATCCCCACGCTGTTCGTTCAGGGGACCGTCGACACCTTGTTCACCCTCGACGAGGGCATCGAGAACTATGCGTCGCTGCGCGAGCGCGATGTGCCCACGGCGATGATCTGGTTCTGCGGTGGTCACGGCACGTGTCTGACCGACGAGGGTGATACCGACTGGGTGAAAGAACGGACCTTCGCGTGGCTGCGCCGGTACCTCGACGGAGACGAGTCGATCGACACCGGCGCGAGGTTCGAGACGGTCGACCAGACCGGTGCGAGGTGGGTCGGCGATGATTACCCCGCCGAGCAGGGCGATCCGATCACCGCGAGCGGAGCGGGAACGCTGCAGCTCGATGCCTCCAGCAAGGCAGGCCCTGTCACAGCGCCGCGACCAGGGAGCACCGACATTCTCTCGGGCATCGTGCTCGGCATCACTCCGGCGAAAGCGGTTACGGCCATCGAGGTGAAGGTCGATCCGGGCGATACCGACGGCCTGGTGCTCGGCGCTCCTGAGCTGCGTTTCACCTATTCGGGAACGACTCCCGCTGGGTCTCGGCCCACGCGGGTCTTCGCCCAGCTCGTCGACGACGACACGGGCATCGTCGTCGGCAACCAGATCACGCCGATCGAGATCGACCTCGACGGCGCCACCCGCGACGTGTCCGTTGACCTCGAGTCCGTCGCGTTCCACGCCAGGCCGGGCCACACGCTGACACTGCAGATCGTCGCGACGACGCCGGCCTACGCCGAGCCCCGTCTCGGCGGTTCGATCGACATGTCGGCGATCGAACTCACGCTCCCCGTGGCGACCGGACTGAAGCCGGCCTGATCGTTCGCCCTCGCCGTTCTGTGTTGCGAGGCCGCCCCTCCAGGGGCGGCCTCGCAACACAGAACGAGTGTCGGGAGCCGGCGCTCGGCTCAGCCGCGCGCGATCGTTTTCATCCGATCCAGAACCTCGTCGTCGAGCTTGCCGAGGACGTCTAGCGCGCCCATGTTCTCGGCAACCTGACCGGGGTTGCTGGCACCGGTGATGACTGTGGAGACGTTCGGGTTCGACGCACACCAGGCGATCGCCAGCTGCGAGAGCGTGCAGCCCAACTCCTCCGCGATCGCGGTGAGCTGCTTGACCTTCGCGTTGCGAACGGGGTCGGTCAGCAGCTCCTTCAACCACTCGTAGCCCGGCAGCGTCGCGCGGCTGCCCTCAGGCACGCCGTCGACGTACTTGCCGGAAAGCAACCCCGACGCGAGCGGACTCCACGTCGTCAGCCCGAGGCCGATGTCCTCGTAGAGCCTGGCGTACTCACGCTGAACCTTGGTGCGCTCGAACAGGTGGTACTGCGGCTGTTCCATCACCGGCTTGTGCAGGTGGTGGCGATCGGCGATGTCCCACGCCGCGCGGATGTCGGCGGCCGACCATTCCGAAGTGCCCCAGTAGAGCGCCTTGCCCGAGGACACGATGTCCGACATCGCCCACACCGTCTCCTCGATCGGCGTGTTCGGATCGGGTCGGTGGCAGTAGATCAGGTCGAGGAAGTCGAGGCCGAAGCGTTCGAGCGAGCCGTCGACCGCCTGCATGAGGTACTTCCGGTTGAGTGTGTTGTTCATGTTGGTGGCAGAGGAGATGCCCCAGAAGAACTTCGACGACACGATGAACTCGTTGCGCGGGTAGCCGAGGTCGGCGAGGGCCTCGCCCATGATCCGTTCGGACTCTCCGCCCGCGTACGCCTCGGCGTTGTCGAAGAAGTTGACGCCGGCGTCCCACGCAGCGGCAATGCAGTCGCGGGCGAGACCCGTGTCCATCTGGGTGCCGAAGCTCACCCATGAGCCAAAGGAGAGCACGCTCACCTGTAGGCCACTTCGTCCCAGCCGTCGATACAACATGTCGGTCATGTGCGGCACCCTACGTCGTGCCCGTCAGGTCGTGTCGGTCCGGTCGTCGGTGTCCATGTGGATCGACGCGATGGTCTCGCCGCGGGCGTACACCGTGACCGGTCCGTCCTCGGACACGACGAAGAAGACCGCCGTCGGCACGTCGAACGAGGTGCGCATCGCCGCAGCGTGACGAGTGCCGAGATGAGCAGGAACGTCGACGAGTTCGTGGGCCCGTGTCGAGGGCCGGAGGTGCACCCCCACCTCGACGAGCCGACCCTCGCGATCGAGGGTTCCCGCACCGTCGATCTGAACCAGCACGTGCCGCGCCGAGCAGTGCGCGGCCGGTTCGGTGAGCGGGAGATCGAGCGGTACTCGATGGCCTGTCGGAAAAGAGCGCTGCCGGAATCCGTCCACGCTCTCGCCGTCGAGACACCACACCAGCATCGTCCCCCCGGCGCCGGGTCCCGCAGTGTGCACACAGAAGTCGAGGATCGACTGCGTCGTCGACTGGGGAGCGTTCGGCACCGCCCGGCAGACAGACACCGTGTACCCGTTGGCGTCGGGTTTGGTCCACCAGCGGGTGCCGTCGAAGATCACGATCTGGTGCTGGTCGAACACTCGAACCGTTCCGTCGTCGGTGCGGCTGACGATCGTCGCTGTCGGCCCGAGCGCCCGTCGCAACCGAACCAGTTGCATCTCACGAACAACAGGTTCCGGGAGCAGGACGAGTGACGCGCTACCAGGAGTGAGCAGCGAGAACGACTGCACCCCGTCGGCCATGGCACGCACCTGTCGTGCGGCGTCCTTCGGCGCCGACCGGAGGAGGGCCCCGAGGGATTTCAGCGCAGCGATCGTCGATTCCGGGTCGGTCGTGACGATCGCCCCGTAGCTCGCGAATCGGCGCTCGTGCCGATGGGGGAAGCGGGCACGATCGATCTCCCGGAGCAGCGGCGACTCCTGCCATGGCGGCACCTCGATGCCGGAGTCAGCCAGCTCCTCCCGCAGCCGTTCCATCCGGCGGCGAACCTGTTCGGGCAGATGGAACACAGGGCGTTCCACAGGGGCTTCGAGGTGGTGGGCAGCACACGCTGGCTCACCGCCCAACTCTGATCGGGGTATGAGGTGGCGCTCTGTTTGGACTGGGGGCGATGGTTCCACGTCGTCAGTGTCTCACGTCGGTTCTCCCGCCGGTCAGGCGGCCGACGTGCTGAGGTCCGCGATGGAGATAACGCGGCTCCCGCGCTGTTCGAGTCGCGAGTCGTGGCTCACCGCCAGGATCGTCGCGCCCCCGTCGCGCATCTCGTCGAAAAGGTCGAAGACCAGCTGCGCCGAGTGGTCGTCGAGGCTTCCGGACGGTTCGTCGGCGAGAAGCACCGCAGGCTGGTTGGCCACCGCCCGGGCGATCGCAGCGCGCTGGCGTTCGCCGCCGGACATGGTGGGTGGACGGTCGGTCGCCCGTTCCGCAAGGTCGAGGCGTTCCAGGAGTTCGTCGGCGCGGGCCGTGCGTTGTCGACGGCCGCGATGGGTTTCGAACATCGCCGCCTCGACGTTCTCGCGTGCCGTGAGTCTCGGGATGAGGTTGTGCAGCTGGAACACCAGGCCGACTTCCACGCGGCGCAGGCGGTTGAGGTGTCTGCTGCGCCGACCGAGTCGATGGCCGCGCACGAAGATCGTGCCGGTGTCAGGCTTCTCGAGGGCCGCGAGAAGGTTGAGGAGTGTCGATTTTCCTGCCCCGGACGGGCCGGTCAGCACGACGAACTCGCCTGCCGCCACCTCCAGATCGACGTGGTCGAGGGCGATGGTGCGGCCGTAGCGCTTGGAGACGTCGTGCACCGCGATCGCTGGGACCGACGAGTCGAGCGGTCGCCTACTCACGTCGCACCGCCGTGATGGGAGCGACGAGCGCCGCCCGTAGCGCTGGATAGAGCGCCCCGAGGAAGGCGACGGTCAACCCGAAGCCGAGCGATCGCCAGAAGATGCCGGCGTCGTACAGCGGTTTGAAGACGCCCTTCAGTTGCCTCAGGTTCTCGAGAACGTTGATCGCACCCCAACCGAGAAGGACTCCGACGGCTGCGCCGACCACACTCACGACGACGGCCTCGCCGATCACCAGTGCAATCACCCGGAACCGACTCCACCCGATCGACCGGTAGATGCCGAACTCCCGGATGCGCTCGAAGAACGACAGAAGCGACGTGTTGAGCACCCCGGTGATTGCGATCAAGCCGGCGAGCAGTGAGCCGCCGGTGTTCGCTGCGCTGATCAGCGTGAGGTTCCTGTCGGCGCGGCCGAAGTCCTCCGCCGTCTCGATGGTGGTGAGCTGCGCGTATTGGCTGTCGATCTCCGCCCGAACACGCGCGATCGAGGCGCCGTCCTCCACTTGGACGAACCCGAGCGTGACCTGCCCCGACAGTCGATTGAGACCTTGCAGGTAGGCGAGCGGGAACATCATCGTGCTGTTCCCGAACGAGACGTTCGTGCGGTAGAGGCCGGTGACCGTGTAGTCGTGCCCGCCGATGGTGATTGAGTCGCCAACCGTCTTGTCGATCTGCTTTGCAAGTGCGTAGCCGAGCATGACCTGGTCGTCGGAGTCGGCTGTGTACGCCTTGCCCTCGAGGATGTTCAACCCGAACGGGGCCTGGTCTGCTGGATTGAGTCCCACCTCGATGACCAGCGGGTTGTTCTCGTCATACGGATCGGTGCTGATGAGTGCTCCCACGGCCTTCCTGACCCCGGGGATTCGTCCGATCGCGTCGATGTCGTCCTGGCTGATCGTCCCGTTGATGATGTCGCTGCTGTTCTTCTGGGCGATGGTGAAGTCGGCGTTGCCCACGTCGAGGATCTGGGTCGCAGATTCCTTGAGCGATGTGGTCAGGACGCCGAGCGCCACGACTGCCATCACGCCGATCGCGACGGCGGACGCGGTCAGGGCGGCCCGCAATGGCCGCGAGCCGATGTTTCGCATGATGAGGCCGACGAACGTCATCTGCTCCGCTCCTCCCCGCCACTCCGACTCGGTCCTGGCGGGTCCGACTCTCCTTCCAAGCGGGATTGCCCCGGCAATATTCCCCGGCGTCGGGTTGCTTCAGTCGAGGATGCTGAAGCCGACCGTCGGGCCGTCGAGATCGGCGACGTCGAGGCGCAGCGTGAGCGTTGTACCGATGGCCACCTCGCCCGGTATCGAGGCGATCACCGCCGGCTCGGTGAGCTGCACCGTGCTCTGATTCCGACCGGTGGCGGTAACGACTGCGGGGAACGTCCGGCCGACCAGGTGCGCCAGGGTCGCGGCCTCAGTGAGATCGACGACGGCACGGTCCACCCGGGAAGCCAACTGTGCCGTCGAGCCCATGATGCCGGGGAGCTCGGGGAGGGCGTCGAGCACCCAGCCCGGTGGACGACGACGCCCCGCCGCAGCCAACACGCACTCGTTGGCGAATCGGTCCACCAGCCGGCGAAGTGGGGCGGTGACGTGGGCGTAGTCGGAGGCGATCGCGTGGTGACGGTGATCGGCGCCCAGGTCTCCGTCGAAAGGCAGGTAGTTCGACCCACGCAGAGTGCGCGCCGCCTGAGTCATCAGCGCGGCACCCGCTGGCGTCGCTGGGTCGAGGGACCGGACCCACTGGGGGTATGACATCTCCGTCGGCCACGGCACGTTCAACGCCGCCGAGTGAAGCCGCAGCCGATCGATCGTCTCGGGCTCGGCAGCCGGGAGGGTCCGTAGGATGCCGACTCCGGCGCACGTCATCAGCTCCGCTGCCGCCATCCCACAGCACAGAGACATCTGAGCGTTCCAGCGCTCGACGTCGAGGGCCCGCTCGTAGCGAAGCTCATAATGACCGTCGACGCGTTCGACCTCCTGCGTCGGGAGATCGAGGCTCACGCCGCCACGCTCGACTTCGAGCGCGAGTCTGAGACGGCCGACTTCCTCGAGGAGCCGGAACTGGGGGTCGGTGCCGCCCGCGTCGATCGCGTCCTGCACCTCGCGGTACGACAGCGTCCGGCGGTTCCGCACGATGGCTCGCTCCACACCGACGTGGCTGGTGACCCCCTGCTGGTCGAGGTCGATTGTCCAGAGGATCGCCGGTCGCTCGGTGCCGGCGAGCAGGCTGGCCGCACCCTCGCTCAGGTCGGTGGGATGGAGCGGCACGCGCACATCGGGGCAGTAGATCGTGCTACCCCGCCGTCTGGCCTCGACGTCGATCGCATCGCCGGGTTCGATCCAGTGCCCGACGTCGGCGATGGCGTAGTGGAACCGGTAGCCGCTTCCAACCCGCTCCAGGTGGAGGGCCTGGTCGAGGTCTCGACTTCCCGCTGGGTCGATCGAGAACAGTTCGACGTCGCGTCGATCCGCCTCGACCCCAGCGCTCTGAGCGGAGTTGGCTCGGCGAGCGGCGAGCGCGAGGGTCTCGACGGGGAACTCCTCGGGAACGTCGAGATCGGCCCGGATGGCGACGAAGCGTGCCGTGAGTTCGTCGGTGAGGTGGCGTCGTGGCCTGGGCACGGTCGCGGAGGCTACTCAGCCCGGGCCCCTCAGGACGCGGGTGAACAGGAACGCGTTCTAGTTCTGTGGTTAGATCTTGCGGCATGAAGAACGAACTGTGTGAACGACTCGGCATCGAGTTTCCGATCTTTGCCTTCACCCATTGCCGTGACGTCGTCTCTGCTGTCACCAACGCGGGCGGGCTCGGCGTCCTGGGTGCGGTCGGATTCACACCTGAGCAGCTCGAGACCGAGCTGCAGTGGATCGACGAGCACGTCGGCGGCAAGCCCTACGGCGTCGACATCGTCATCCCGATGAAGTACGAGGGCATGGGAGAGATGGATCCCGACAAGCTCGAGGACGAGCTGCGGAAGCTGATCCCCGACGGCCATCGTGAGTTTGCCAGGAAGCTCCTTGCCGATCACGGAGTTCCCGAACTCCCCGATGACCAGAAGGCGCCTGAGCTGTTGGGCTGGACTGAGGCCACAGCGGGTCCGCTGATCGAGATCGCACTCTCGCATCCGAAGGTGAAGCTGATCGCGAACGCGCTCGGGACACCGCCACCGGAGGTCGTGACCGAGATTCAGTCCACGGGTCGCCTTGTCGGGGCTCTCTGCGGGTCGGTGGCTCATGCGATCGGACACAAGGAGGCGGGCCTCGACTTCGTGATCGCACAGGGCGGGGAAGGCGGTGGACACACCGGCGACGTCGGTTCGATCGTGCTGTGGCCCCAGGTCATCGATGCGGTTGCCCCGCTGCCGGTGCTTGCCGCCGGTGGCATCGGAACCGGCCGACAGATGGCTGCGGCGATGGCAATGGGCGCTGCCGGTGCCTGGACGGGATCGTTGTGGCTCACGGTCGAAGAGGCGGACATTCCGCCGGCTCAGATGGAGCAGTACATCGCCGCGACCAGTCGCGACACCGTGCGAAGCCGTAGCTTCACCGGAAAGCCGTGTCGCATGCTGCGCAACGAGTGGACCGAAGCCTGGGAGAACCCCGACAACCCCAAACCGCTCGGCATGCCGATGCAGTTCATGGTGACGGGCGATGCGGTGGCGCGTGGGCACCACTATCCCGAGCAGGCGCGCGACGTGCAGTTCAACCCGGTCGGACAGGTGGTCGGCCAGATGAACAAGATCCGCAAGACCAAGGACGTCATCTACGACATGGTCGAGGAGTTCATCGACGCCAGCACGCGTCTCGCCGACTCCCTCGCCGAGTAGCGCTCGGTGGGCGGTGGCTAGCTCTGGCGCTTTCGACCGTCCCATCCGCGTCGGCACGTTCAATCTGCATCACGGGGCTCCACCCGGGCGTTCGTTCGACCAGCAGGGTCTCCGCCGGTCGGCGTCGCGTCTCGGGGTGGATCTGCTCGCGTTGCAGGAGGTGGACCGTCGGGTCGGGAGAAGTCGCTTCTGTGACCAGGCCCGGTTGGTGGCCTCCGCAACGGGGCTGCACGCGGCGTTCGCTGGAGCTCGCCGCCTCGGCGTGATCGGCGAGTACGGCATCGCCCTCCTCGCTGCCACGCCACCGACAGCCGTCGAGGTCGTGCCCCTTCCGTCGTTCGGGGCGGAGCCGCGCGTCGCGATCGTTGCGTCGGTGGAACTCCGTGGCCGGCGGGTGTCAGTCGCCGCGACGCACCTCCAGAATCGGGCGTGGATCGCAGAGCGCCAGTTGCCGGTGGTGCTGGAACACCTGATGGCCCGGCCTGGTCCGCACCTGCTCCTCGGGGACCTCAATGCCGGACCCGATCGACTCGGAGCCATGGTCAGAGGTGCCGGTCTGGTCCCGTCGTTCGGAGGACCAACCTTTCCGACCCGAGCTCCAACCGACCACATCGACTGGATCGCTGCCGGTGGCCTGTCGGTCGACTCGATCGAGGTGCCAGGCGTCTGGGCCAGCGATCACTTCCCGATGGTGGCGGCGCTGCACCTACCGTGACTGCATTTCGTGACATATGACCGTCCTTGATCCGTCGGGAATCGTTCCATACTCTGCGAGTCCGGTGGCAGTTCGAGGGAGCACGATGCAAGGCGGCGAGGGCAATGCGGCGGCAGGGATCGCGACGAGCGAGGTGATCGACGTGCACGAGGTCGTGCCCGGACGTCCCGACACCCGAGACCTCGTGATCGATCTTCGTGAGCAGTCGAGCGTCGACGAGGCTGTCGAGACGACAGAGCCCGAGAGCGGCGACGAGTCGTCGGCGGCCACTCCGCCAACCGGTGAGCTGCACGGTCGCGTCGCGGTGGTGACCGGCGGAGCGTCCGGCGTCGGTAGGGAAGTGGCGCTGCGGTTGGCGCGAGCGGGCGCTCGGGTGTGTGTGCTCGGTCGCGACCTGGCGCTGTTGCGCGACACTGTCGAGCTCGCCGGCCCCGAGGCAGCGATCCTCTACCTGCAATGCGACGTCGGCTCGGTCAGTGAGATCGAGGGTGTCGTCGACTTCATCGATCGGTTCGACCGACCAGTCGACCTTCTTGTCCACGCCGAAGGAGTGCACGTTCGCGGCGGCATCGAACACGGTGCGGTGACCGACCTCGACGAGCAGTATCTCGTCAACGTCCGCGGGCCCTACCTGATGTCCCAGCGGTTGATCGGGCACCTTCGCGAGGGCGGCGGGCACGTGTTGTTCGTCAACCCCGCTCCACCATCGGGTGTCGATGCCCCTCTCGGTCAGTTCGCGATAACCACTAGCGGCGGCCTCGCCCTCGCCGATGCGCTTCGCCGAGAGCTCGCCGGCTCAGGTGTGCGCGTGACGACGATCCAGCCCGAGCTGCCGGCCGGGGATCCCACATCAGCGGCCGTCGCGGTCCTGGGCCCGTCCGAGGTGGCGGAGAGTGTGATGCACGCGGTGACCGTACCCGGAACGGTGGAGATCACCGACATCCGCCTTCGACCGCGATTTGTCGCGCAAGGTGGCCGAACGCCGGTCTGACTTGGACGACGCGGCGGTAGCGTTGCACTGATGAGATGGTCGTGCCGGCGCCCCGGTTGTGGCAGAGAGGCAGAGGTCTGCATCAGCTACGACGCCGTCGCGTGTCAGGTCTGGCTCGACCCGATCTCCGAGTCGCCGAGCTCCGGACAGCCGTTGTGCGCGGAGCATGCGCGGCGCCTGAGCGCCCCGCGTGGGTGGATCGTGATGGACCGCCGTTCGTCGCAGTCGGCGCTGCTGACCCCGGCCGGCGCCTCCGACGAGGTCACAGGGGCGCGCCCGAGGTCCACTTCCCAGCGTCGTCGACTGCCCCGAGGGTGGGGTCAGTTCGACGCTCCTCGGCTCGAGTTCGTCGTTGACGAGGAGGTCGAGTGCGGGAACCTGATCACGCCGCCCTCTCACCCGGTCCTGCCGGAACCGGTTCTGCCGGAGATGCCGGTCGTTCGGGAACCTGCCCTGCCGGAGGAGCCGGTTGCGTCAGCTCAGGATGCCGAGCCGCCGGTCGAGGTCCTGGATGCGTCCCCACCCGAACCGGAGGAGGCGGTTCCGGCCGAACCGGTCCACCGGCCAACGGCGAAGCGGCCGCCTCGTAGACCGCGTACGGCGGAGCCGGCGACGCTCGGCGCTCCCAAGGGTCGGCTGCTCAGCCGAGCGTTCGAGGCTGCCGGCCCGCAGCGTTCGGCGATCACCGAGGCGCTCATCCCCGGGTCGACTGAACCGGAACCCCAGGCTGTATCGGACTCGACAACCGAGACCGGCTGAGTCTGCGATCCCAACGACGGGAATGCAAAGAGATCGTGGCATCATCCTTGCGTTCACACGCACCGAGGATTGGAGTTCCGATGACCACGACCATCACCGGAAAGGCAGCGCTCGTCACCGGAGGGGGAAGCGGGATCGGGCTGGCGTGCGCTCAGCGGCTGGCGGCTGATGGCGCGCAGGTCACGATCTGTGGGCGAACCGAGGACAAGCTGATTGCGGCGGCCGAGGTCATCGGCGCATCGGTGGGCGAGGGCGGATCAGTTCGTCACGTGGTCGCAGACGTCACCGACGAAGACCAGATCGTCGCCGCCGCGGCGTTCGCTGCGGAGCCGTCCGGAGGTCTCGACATCGTCGTTGCGAACGCAGGTGGATCGCACCACATGGGCTCGATTCCCGACGCCGACGCGGACGCTGTCCGAGCCACGATCGATCTGAACCTGATGGGTACGGTGCTCACCGTGAAGGCAGCGGTTCCGCACCTTCGCACGGCGAATGGCGGCTCGGTCATCGCGATGTCCTCCGGTGCGGGTGCCTTCCCACATCGGTATCTCTGGGCGTACGGCGCCTCGAAGGCGGGAATCGACATGTTCTGCAAGAGCGCCGCGGACGAACTCGGGATCGACGGCATCCGGGTCAACTCCGTGCAGCCCGGGATCGTCGACGACGAACTGATGTCCTTCATCACGGCCGGCGGTCCACTCCTCGACCACTACCTGGAGCACATGCCGCTCGGCCGCGTCGGCACGGTCGAGGACGTTGCCGAGGCGGTTCGGTTCCTGGCCGGATCCGAGTCGTCGTGGATCACCGGCATCAACCTGCCGATCGACGGCGGCCACCACCTTCGCCAGGGGGCGGACTACGGAAGGCTGTTCTGACCCCGCGCCGACATAGCCTCATCGTATGGACGAGTCCGATGCCGCTTCGAGCAGCCCCACCGAGGCCGACGTTGTCGCGGCCACAGACCCTGCCGACCTGAACGCCGACGGGCGCGTGTCCGACATCGAGGCTGCGAAGAAGCTGCTCCTTGATGCCGATCCGGCGACCTATCACAAGAGCATCAGCGGGTTGCTTCGCGGGGGGAGCGGCTCGCTCCTCCAACCGATGCCGTACTCGGCGTCGAGGCCGTACCATTCTCCGAGTTGTGTGGTCGTCGAGCCGGCGCAGTCGGGCATCGAAACGATGCAGCTCTACTGCCACGCCGCCTACCGCGATTTCGACAAGCACCTCGCCGAACCGTTCGACGCGCCGGAACTCGATCACCTCATCTCCAGCGTGTACCACGGGCTGGTCAACGAGGGCATCAATATCGCCCTGGTAACGAATCACGGGCAGATCCATGACATCGCGCTGGTGCTCGCTGCGCTCGTGTTGGCCCTGTGTAACGAGGACCGCACTTTCGGGGTCCTCGGTGAGCGCACGACTCTCGAGGAGATCTCGCTCAAATCGAACCTCCTGCTCAGTCGCATGGTGGCGGCCACGCAGGTGTTCAGCGTGCCGACGACTGAGGTCTTGCAGGCGATGTGCCGTACGTTCTACAGCGTCCCGCAGACGGCGAGTCGACGTCGGGCCAAGCTAGATCCAGAGCTCGCTCGGGCGAACAACCTGGTGATGCGGGATCTGTTGGAGCGTCAGTTGTCCAGCGGCGGACAGCTGCTGGCCATGGCGGCGAGCGGCAGTCAGGACATCTCGTTGGCGTCGGGCCTGGCTCGCAAGGTGCGCTCGGCGTG
This sequence comes from Microthrixaceae bacterium, assembly GCA_019694615.1. GTDB lineage: Bacteria > Actinomycetota > Acidimicrobiia > Acidimicrobiales > Microtrichaceae > SSF14. Next base: position 15,677 of record JAIBBP010000088.1, read on the forward strand.
GCGTCAGCGGCGAGGGGAGGAGCGGAGCGACACTCCGAGCCTGCATCTTCAACCGCTGTACAACGGGACGATTCAGCTCATGCTCGCTTGCCACTACGTTCTGCCGGTCGCAATCTCGCTCGACGGTGATCATCCTGCGTGCGAAGTCGGTGGTCTCACACGGGTGCGAACGTCGGAGGACTGCCACGACGTGATGCACTGGATCGCAGCGGCGCACGAGCAGGCTACGGGGATCGATACCGTCTACCACCAGCGTGAGGACGACCTGCTCACGCAGGTCCGTGCCGCGCTGCGTTCGTAGCGGAACCCCTCACCCGGCTGCTAGCCCGTTCCGAACCCGTCGACGATTCCGTCGACCACTCCATTCACGAACTTCCGGTCGGCCGCGCCGTCGCGGATGACGATGCGGTAGAGGATGGATCCGACGATGATGTCGCCGATCAGGTCGGCGTCGGCTCCGGCGCGGAGCTCACCGCGGGCTTTCGCCCGTTTGACGATGTCGTGGATGCGTCGGCGGCGGCTGGCGGTGAACTTCGACGCGGCTTCGCGGACCTCGGTGTACTCCTTCGCCGCGCTGAGTAGAGCGGGCATCAAGCGCCCCGACTGGGAGGTGGAGCTGAGCGTCTCGCGGAGAAACTCGAGAAACTCGACGAGGTCGGAGCGAAGGTCGCCGTTGTCGATCGGCGGGGCGGCGGAAGGCGTGAACTCCTGGCACATGGCCACGATCAGGTCGACGCGAGAGGGGTAGCGGCGGTAAATCGACGCCTTGGCCACACCGGCGCGGGTGGCGACAGCCTCGACGCTGAACTTCTCGAAGCCACCGTCGGTGAACACATCCGCCGCGGCCGAGAGAATGCATCGTTCGACTTCGGGGTCGCGGGGGCGACCGCGAGGCCTACCGCCCGACCCGGCCGTTGTGCTGGCGGCGCTGTCGTCGGTGGTGTCGGTGGTGTCGACCATGGGCTCGGAGCCTGTCAGACGCCGACGGTGTCGAGCGACCTGTCAGCGCCCGGTAGGGCCGCCGGATGGGCGTCGCTCGCTGAGAGCGGTGGTCGCGACGGGAGGTACCGGGCAACAACGAAGGCTCCGAGTGCCGACGCGACTGCTGCGACGATCGCTCCGCCATGCAACGCGTCGACGAATGCCGATCGGGCGTGACCGGCGATTGCCGCACCCTCGGGCCCTCCGACTCGGGCGGCGACGCCGAGGGCGCTCCCGAGGCCATCCTTGGCTGCTTCGACCGCATCGGCCGGGAGCGCCCTGCCGTTCAAGAAGTCGGCGACTTTTTCGCCGTAGACCGATGACAGAACGCTGCCGATGACGGCGACGCCGAGCGCGCCGCCCACCTGACGCGTCGTGTCGTTGACCGCTGAACCGACCCCGGCCTTGCCGAGCGGCAACGAACCCATGATCGACTCCGTCGCCGGCGCCATCACCAGGCCCATGCCCAGCGCCAGCAGCATCATGCGCCACACGACCGAGCCGTACGAGCTGTCGACCTCGAGCCCCGTGTTGAGGAACAGGGCGACCGCGACGAGGGCGAGTCCGGTGGTGACGACACGCTTGGTTCCCAGTCGTTCGACGAGTCGCGACGACGTGGGTGCGACGACCATCAGCGTGAGGGCGAGCGGCATCATTCGAAGCCCGGCCTCCGATGGAGAGAACCCGAGCACGAACTGGAGGTACTGCGTGAGCAGGAACGAGAAGCCGAACATGCCGAAGAACACCAGGGTGACCGCGGCGCTCGCCGCGCTGAATCGCGGGTTCTTGAAGAAGCTGACGTCGAGCATCGGATGATCGGTGCGCAGCTCCCACCCGGCGAAGGCCGCCAGCGCCAGCGCTCCGACGGCGAACGTGGCGAGGATCTCGGGGTCCGTCCATCCGGTTTGTGGTGCCTCGATGAGTGCGAACACCACGGCAACCAGCCCGACGATCGACAGAACGGCACCGACGGGGTCGAGCTTTTGGGCATCGGGATCTTTCGAGCTGGGAATGAGGAATGCTCCCGCTACGAGTGCGAGGGCCACGACCGGGATGTTCACCGTGAACACCGAACCCCAGTCGAAGTGGTCGACCAGGTAGCCGCCGAGCAACGGGCCGACGGCGACACCGAGGCCCGAGATACCGGCCCACACGCCGATCGCTCGGCCGCGTTCCTCGGGCGGGAACACGTTGGTCAGGATCGACAGGGTGGCAGGCATGATGAACGCGCCGCCGATCCCCATGATGCAGCGCGTCACGATGAGGTGGTCCGGCGAGGTGGCGAACGCCGACAGCGTCGATCCGATCCCGAAGATGACGAGGCCGATCTGCAGCGCTCCCTTTCGGCCGAGGCGATCGCCGAGACTGCCCGCCGTGAGCAGGAGACCGGCGAAGACGAGTGTGTATCCGTCGACGATCCACTGCAGTTGGCTGTTGGTCGCGTCGAGTTCGTCGACGAGTGTGGGGAGTGCGACGTTGAGGATGGTGTTGTCGAGCGTGATGACGAGCAGCGAAAGGCAGAGGGTCACGAGGACCCACCACCGTCGCTCGTATGCCTTCTCCTGAATGCCCATGCGTACCTACTTTTCGAGACGAATGCGTCTCGAAAGATAGAGGGGGACATTACGAAACGCAACGGTCTCGTATATAAAGTGACGGATGTCTCAGGCGGAACTGTCGCTCCCGGCCGCGGTAGCTGCTGCCAGCGAGCGCAGACCGAAGGTCATGTAGGCCGGATTGTCCGCCGATGACGAGAGCACCGCGAGACTGTGGGTGATCGCCCAGCCCCGGCCGCGCTCCCACGTATCGATATCGACATCGACAGCGCGCCGGAACTCCGAGCGTGCCGCGTCGTCGAAGAGGCTCCAAGCGATGACGAGGTCGGTGGCGGGGTCGCCCCCGCAGATGTCGCCGAAGTCGACGACGGCGGCGATTTGACCGTTGTGGACGATGACGTTTCCCGGATGGAGGTCGGCATGCAGCCAGATCGGGGGACCATCCCACGGGGTTGTCGCGAGCGCCCGATCCCACGCTGCGAGCACTGCCGCCGAATCGATGAGGTCCGCGAGTGCGGCTGCACGCTCGCGGGTGATCGCGTCGCGGTCGGCAAGAGGCTGCCCGCGGTGGGGGTTGAGCGGAGCATCAGCGGGTGCCGGCCGGTGGAGCGCGGCGAGGAAGCGGCCCAGCCGCCGTGCGTCGTCCACCGGGTTGGCAAGCGGTGCCTCCGACGCCGGGGCACCCTCGAACCAGGGGCAGATGCTCCAATGCCACCTGAACGCGGCGCTCGGCCCGCCGGCGAACACCGGCGCAGAGATCGGCAGGGGCAACGTGGGCGCAAGCTTCGGCAGCCATACGTGCTCGTGCTCGACGAGGTCGGCTCCGAGCTGTCGACGAGGAACTCGTACGACGTGATGGTCGCCGAGCCGGTAGAGCTCGTTGTCCCACCCGGCCGCGATGTAGCGCACTGTTTCCCCGGCGAGGTCGGGATGCTGCTCGGCCACCAGCCTCGCGACCAGCGACTCGTCGATCTCCACTTCCGCCGGTGGCGTTTTGCCGCCGTGCGGGTTGGCCGTTCCACTCAATCCGACGTTGCCGCCGCGACGAGGAGGCCTGCGAACTGGGTGGCCAGAGCGAGGGGGTCAGCGTGGTCGGGATCGAGGCGGGATTGCAGCACGATGCCATTGGCACAGGCCAACACGAGTGACGCCATCGCCGTGGGTTCCACCCAGGACGGGACGATTCCCTGTGCGGCGAGGTCGGTGATCAGCTCGGCGAGTCGCGCTCGGAGCGAGCCATAGAGCGTGACGGCGCGTTCCCGATAACGAGCGTCACGGGTGGCGAGCAGGAGCGCCTCGAGGTACACGGGCGCTTCGTTTTCGTTGCGCCGGAACTCCGCGAGCAACTGCTGCACGACCGCTAAGAGCGTCTCGGTCGGGGGGGCGTCGGCGGCGAACGCTTCGAGCGCCGGTGAAATCCGTTGCTCGAGTGCTCCGAAGAGCGCTTCAGCGATCAGGTCGTCCTTCGAGCCGAAGTAGTACGTGATCGCTCCGAGGTTGGCGCCCGCCTCGGTCGTGATGTGGCGAGACGTCGCACTCGCCAGCCCGCCATCCCTCACACACCGGCGCGCTGCATCGAGCAGCGCTTGGCGCGTCGCGCTGCTTCGCTCGTCGGCGCTGGGGGACGTCGTCATCGGTGCGAACCATACGGCGAGTTCGATTGCCGCTGCATCCGTTCGGCGACCCCGCGACGCCCCCTCGCCGCCGCGGCTCCGTACGCTCTGACCATGAAGCTGACTCGTCGCCGTTGGGTGGGGCTCGGAGCGATCGGGGTGGTGCTCGTCGCAGTCGTTGCGTTCGGTGTGTTCGGAGTCCACACACTCTTCTTTG
>JAIBBP010000105.1 GCA_019694615.1 Microthrixaceae bacterium
TCCTACCAGGCGATCAAGCACCGTATGGCGGCGATGAAGACGTGGCTCGAGGCCGCACACGCGATCACCGACGAAGCCGCCGAGAGCGGAAGCGCAAAACTGGCGGCCGCCGCAGCGGCGTACGTCGGCGAACAGGGCAGCGAACTGATGCACGAGTGCGTCCAGTTCCACGGTGGGATCGGCGTCACTTACGAGCACGACCTGCACCTGTTTCTTCGTCGTCACACGCTCAACCGGGCGTCCTACGGCACGCCCAGTTCGCATCGACAGCGCGTTGCCGCTGCCGTTGCTGCGGAGGCGTCGGTCCGCGAGCAGATCCCGGCATGACTGCCCCCACATGATGGACAGCGGCGGTGCCGAGGCCGAGTCCCTCGATGACTTTCGAACCCGCGTCCGGGAGTTCCTCAGGGCCGAGATCGGACCACCCGGCGACTCGGCCCCGCTGACGCTGCGAAACACGGGCGGCGACGACGCTGAGGATCTCCGGGAGGTCGCACGACAACGGGAGTTGCAGCGACGCTTCTTCGACGCCGGCCTCGCCGGTATCGCCGTTCCAGTCGAGTACGGCGGACAGGGGCTGACGCCGGCGCACCAGCGGGTCATGAACGAGGAGATCGTCGGCTACGACTTCGCCGGACGCCTTCAGGTGCCCAACATGACGCCGTGCATGGCCGTGATCCTGGACTTCGGAACCGAGGAACAGAAGCGCGAACACATTCTGCCGATCCTCCGTGGCGAGCGGCTCTGGATGCAATTCCTCTCCGAACCCGGTGCCGGTTCCGACGTGGCCGGCGCCCTGACCACCGCCGTGCGCGACGGCGAGGAGTGGGTCCTAAACGGTTCGAAGGTATGGACGACCGGCGCGTGGTGGGCCGATTGGGGGCTGTGCCTGGCCCGCACCAACTGGGACGTGCCGAAGCACCGCGGCCTCACGGTCTTCATGTTCCCCATCGACGCCGAGGGCATCGAGGTCCACCGGATCGAGATGCTCAACGGCAACATGGACTTCTGCCAGGAGTTCCTCTCCGACGTCCGCGTACCCGACGAACAGCGGCTCGGCGACGTCGACGACGGGTGGACGGTGGGACTGCGATGGATGTTCCACGAGCGCATGGGCGCCAACTCGCCCTACGTGACGCTGCCCGCCGATTTCGAGCACACGGCCCTCGACGGTGCCGCCGTGCTGAGCGTGGTCGCCGAGGCCGGTGCCATAGACGACCCCGTGGCGCAGGACCGCATCGGTGAGGCGGAGACGCTGCACCTCGTGGGTCAGGCGTTGACCAGGAGGGTAGGCGACGCGATGCAGCGCGGAACGATGTCCGACCAGGCCTCCGCGCTGGTCCGCATGTTCGTCGGGCTGAGCCTCGCTCGCCGCAACACGCTGACGTTCGAGCTCGCCGGAGTCGACGGCATCGCGTGGACCGCCGACGACGGCCCCATTGCATTCCGCGGCGACGACTTCCTGATGCGACAGGCCGCGTGCATCGGCGGGGGCACGATCGAGATGGCTGCCAACGTCGTCAGCGAACGGGTTCTGGGCATGCCACGAGAGCCGAGCCTCGATCGAGACCGTCCGTTCCGCGACGTCCCGCGTGGGCCACGCTGAACACCTGATCGCCGTCCAGAGGGGGAACATGCGAGTTGTCATCATCGGAGCATCGAGTGGCCTCGGCCGCTGCGTCGCCATGGGGTTGGGGGCCAAGGGTCACGACGTGGCGCTGTTGGCGCGCCGCAAGGACCGCCTCGACACGACCGTCGCCGAGATGGGAACCGGTACCGCCATCGAGTGCGACGTGACCGACGAGACCGGGTGTCATGGCGCGGTCAGCGATGCCGCGTCGGCATTGGGCGGCATCGACGCCATGGTGTTCGCCACCGGTGTCGGGACCGTCGGGCGACTCTCGGACATGGACGCGGCGACGTGGCACCGCACGTTGGCGACCAACGTCGTCGGCGCAGCGATGGCGACCAGAGCGGCGCTCCCCCACCTTCAGGAGTCAGACGGACGGGCGATCTACTTCTCGTCGGTGTCGGCGTCGATGACGCCTGCGTGGCCCGGGCTCGGTGCGTATGTCGCCAGCAAGGCGGCGCTCGACAAGATGGTGGAGGCGTGGCGGATCGAGCATCCCGAGGTCGGGTTCACGAGGCTCACCGTCGGCGACTGTGGCGGTGGCGAGGGCGACTCGGCGATCGGGTTCACCGCAGGATGGGACATGGACCTCGCCGTCGAGTTTGGGCGGACGTGGTACGAGAAGGGCTACATCGCCGGAGCGCTGCTCGACGCCGACGACCTGGTCGACGCGATCGACAGCATCATCGGCCTCGGGTCCTCCGCTGTCGTACCGTCAATGGCCGTGCTCCCCCGCGTCCGTAAGCCCACCGCGTGAGCGGCCGTTCCTACGACAACAGCGGCCGGCTCGAACAGGCCGCCGAGACGCGCCGGAGCATCGTCGACGCGGGAGCCGAACTCCTCCGCGACTCCTCGGTCCGCGACTGGCAGCGGTTGACAGTCCGCGCCGTCGCCGAGCGGGCAGGCGTGAACGAGCGGACGGTGTACCGGCACTTCGGCACCGAGAAGGGGTTGCGCGACGCCATCATGGAGCGCCAGCAGGAGGTGGCGGGCATCGACCTCGACGCCGTCCGTGCCGACGAGCTCGCCGACATCGCGGCTCGGGTGCTCCGATTCGCCGCGGGCTATCCGCGCCCTCCCGCTGCACCGCTCGACCCGACCTTGTCGGAAACCGACGCCCGCCGTCGAGACGCGCTGCTCCGCGCCGTGACCGAGGCCGCGCCCGACGCGACCGCGTCCGAGCATCTCCGTGCTGCCGCCGTTATCGACCTGCTGTGGGCCATCGGCGCCTACGAGAGGCTGACCGGGGGTTGGCAGATGGACACCGACGCCGCGATCGACGCTGTCACATGGGCCATCGACGTGATCGTCGACCAGATCGGAGGACCCTCGTGATGTTCGGCCTGCGCTTCGACCTGCGGCACCCGCCGTTCAGCCCCGTCTCGTTCAGCGAGCGATACCGGGCGTGCGTCGACATGTGTGAATGGGCAGACCAACGGGGCGCCTTCTTCATCGGGCTCAGCGAACACCACGGGTCCGACGACGGCTACCTGCCATCGCCCCTGCCGTTGGCGGCGGCAATCGGCGCTCGTACCGCCAACGCAATGATCGCTGTCTCGGCCTTGATCGCACCATTCCACGATCCGCTCCGGCTGGCCGAGGACGTGGCCGTCGTCGATCTCGTGTGCGGCGGACGCCTGACGTTGATCGTCGGAGCGGGCTACGTGCCCAGCGAGTTCGAGATGTTCGGGGTGCCACTGTCAGAGCGGCCGAGTCGGGTTCGCGAAGCTGTTACCACCATGCGCGCGGCGTGGTCGGGCGAGCCGTTCGAGTACCGAGGACGTACCGTGACGGTCCGGCCGACGCCGACGGGTTCCGGCCCGATGATCCTGCTCGGTGGCGCTTCGGAGGGATCCGCCCGCCGCGCCGCCCACATCGCCGATGGGTTCGTCCCATCGGACAACGCCTGCTGGGAGTTCTACCGCGACGAGTGCCTCGCCCTGGGCAAACCCGACCCCGGACCGGGCCGAACAGAAGCCGGTGGCGAAGTCGTCATCCTCGCCGAGGATCCAAAGGCCGCGCTCGTCGACTTGGGTCGATACTTCATGCACGAGACGAACTCCTACGCGCGGTGGTCCGAGGAGTCGGGCGTCCCATCGCCGTATCGAGCAGCCGACGACATCGACGAGTTGATGACGCGAGGCCAGTACCGGATCGTCACGCCCGATGAGTATCGAGCAGAACTTGGCGACGCAGCCGCACCGATCCTGCACCCGATGGTAGGAGGGATCCCTCCGGATCTCGCTTGGCGCCACCTCCACCTGTTCGAGGAGGCGTTCCTCACCTGAGTTTCGCCGTGCAAGCAGCGGGCAGTGTCCCACCACGAGGGACATCGCCTCCGGCCACCGGGTGACCTCGTCCTACGATCGCTTCAGGACGCAGGGGGGCCTGCGCGTTTCCAGTCAGGAGGCAGCCATGCAGATGGACGACATGATCCTCGTCAGCATCGACGACCACATGATCGAGCCGCCCGACATGTTCGACAACCACGTGCCGGCCAAGTGGCGCGACCAGGCGCCCAAGGTCGTTCGCAACGACAACGGGGTCGATGAGTGGCAGTTCCAGGGCTCCGCCACCTCCACCCGGTTCGGCATGGCGGCCACTGTCGGCTGGCCGGCCGAGGAATGGGGGTTCGACCCCGGCACCTACTCCGAGCTTCGCCCCGGTTGCTTCGACGTGCACGCCCGGGTTCGCGACATGGACGCCAACGGTGTGCTCGCCTCAATGAACTTTCCGACGATGGCCGGGTTCAACGCACGCACGTTCAACGAGGGCGAGGACAAGGAGCTCGGCCTCATCATGCTTCGCGCCTACAACGACTGGGCGATCGACGAGTGGTGCGGCGCCTACCCCGGTCGGTTCATTCCGCTCGCCATGGTGCCGTTGTGGGACGTCGACCTGTGCGTCGAGGAGATCCACCGCGTCGCCAAGAAAGGCTGCCGTTCGGTCAGCTTCCTCGAAACCCCGCACGTCCAGGGCCTGCCCAGCTTCCTGTCCGGCTACTGGGACCCGATGTTCGCCGCGCTGTGCGACCACGGCATGGTCCTGTCGCTGCACATCGGCGCCGGCTTTGAGGTCATCCGGCGCCCCCAGGAGGCGCCCGTCGACCACCTGATGGTGCTCGCGTGTCAGATCTCGGCGATCACCGCGCAGGACCTGCTGTTCGGCCCGACGCTGCGGAAGTTCCCCGACCTCAAGGTCGCGCTGTCGGAGGGGGGCATCGGGTGGATCCCGTTCTACTTCGATCGGATCGACCGACACTTCGAGAACCAGCGATGGCTGCACGGCGGCGACGACTTCGGCGGAAAGCTGCCCTCCGAGGTCTTCCGCGACCACATCCTCGCCTGCTACATCACCGATCCGTCCGGGCTACTCCTGCGTGACCGCATCGGGATCGACATCATCGCCTGGGAATGCGACTACCCCCACACCGACACGACGTGGCCCACCTCGCCCGAGTACACGTGGGACGAGCTACAGGCCGCCGGTGTTCGCGACGACGAGATCCACAAGATCACCTACCAGAACGCCTGCCGGTTCTTCGACTGGGACCCGTTCGCCCACACGGCGAAGGCCGACGCCACCGTCGGTGCGCTGCGCGCACGTGCCGCGGACGTCGACGTGACCCGGATGCCGAAGGCCGAGTGGCGCAAGCGCAACGAGGCCGCCGGTATCGGCGTGTTTTCGTAGGCGGCTGCGGGATCGTCAGCCGGTCGGCGACAGCCAAGCCTCGACCCGCGACGCGGCGTCGGCGCTGTTGCCGGTCCACGACACGGCACCGTGTTGCAGAACCGCCACCCGGTCGCACAGCCGCAGCGCGTGGCC
>JAIBBP010000203.1 GCA_019694615.1 Microthrixaceae bacterium
AGGCTGGGCACGAAGCTGCACACCAGGAAGCCCTCCCCGGCGAAAGTCGCGAAGACGGTCGGCGGCAGGTGGACGCGGCCGACCTTGGCCTGGTAGTCGAAGATCGACAGCGCCACCGGGTAGACCGCGCCGTCCCAGCCGACGACGTCGAGCGGGGGCTGGTCGCGGACGATCTCGTGGTAGACGCCGCCGCGCTTGACCACGATGGGGTAGCGGCCGGGCTGGAAGTCGGCGCCGGGGGGCCCCGGCAGCTCCGTCGGGCGGCGGAAGTCGCGGTGGCTGTAGGGGGCGTCCATGCGCAGCTGGCCGCTGCGGTTGCGGAAGTCGCGCGGGATGTCGACGAGAGGCGCGGCGAGCTACGCGAAGCTGCCGGAGATCATCCGACGCTTCGGGACCTCGTGGCGTCTCTGGTGGTGCCCTACGTCGCGCAGCTCGACTCGGCTTCGGGCCGCTCCTACGTCCGGATCGTCGATCAGCTCCGGGGCCGGTTCGCTGCGTGGCGAGTGGAGTCCGACGCTGAGACCGCGAAGCAGCTGGCGCGCATCCTCGATGAGATCGAACGCCGCCCCGCCGCAGCGCCTGCTGTCCGTCACGCGCGGGTGGTCGCGTTGATAATGGTGATGACGGGAACGGTGGCCGACCGTGCGCGAACGATAGACGGCGGCGACGAGCCGGAGCTGGACCGCGACGCCTTCGTCGAGAATCTCATCGAGATGTGCGCCGCCGTAATCGGCGCGGTGGCGACCGGCGGGCCGTCGCAGGACTGAACTTCAGGTGCGGCCGGTCTGGATGTAGTCGAGCATCTGGGCGCTTTCGGTCTCCAGTTCGTTGAGTCGTCGGGCCACGGCGTCACCGATGCTGACGATCCCCGACAGCGTTCCGTCGACCATGACCGGCAGGTGGCGGACCCGACTCTCGGTCATGACCGACATCACCTGCTCGAGAGCGTCCCCGGGCGCACAGGGATGCACCTCCCTGGTCATCACGTCGGCCACAGAACTCAGGAGCGCGGCGCCTCCGACGGCGGCGATGTGGGTAACGATGTCGCGCTCGGAGAGGATGCCGTCGACGGTCCGGCCATCGACGGAGACTACGAGGGCGCCGATGCGGTGCTCGTCGAGGAGTCGAGCGGCGTCCTCCAGGGTGGCGCCGGGTGAAACGGTCGTCACGGCCGCTCCCTTGTGTCGAAGGATGTCGGACACCTGCATGCGCTACCTCCATGGGTTCGTCTCCCGATGCTATGCCGACAGGAGCTCCCTCGCTCGGCTCGTCGCAGCGAGAAGTTCGAGTCGGAGCCGCGGTTCGTTGACCTCGAAGCGGTCGGCCGGAGTTGTGATCGAGATGGCTGCGATCGGGTCCGTGTCGTCGGTGATCGCTGCCGCGATCGCGGCGATTCCTGTGGTGTGTTCCTCGTAGTCGTAGGCCACGCCTTCGGACCGAACGACGTCGAGTTCGGCTCGTAGCTCATCTGGGTCGACGAGGGTGTTGTCGGTGAAGCGGGCCAGGGGAGAGGTCAGAAGCTCGTCGAGGGTGTCGCCGGGGAGCGCGGCAAGAAACGCCTTGCCGTTCGCGGAGCAGTGCAACGGAAACGTGGACCCGACCGTCGACACGGCCCGCAGTCGTTGAGTGCTCTGGATCTGGTCGATGAAGTGCACGCTTGCGCCGTCGAGCACCGAGAGATCGACCGTCTCGTCGACGGCGTGGTGAAGGTCGATCAGCACCGGCCGCAGTTGCTCGGCCAGTTCGGTCGCGGCGAGTCGCGCAAGTGACAGCACCGATGACCCGATCCAGACCCGCCCCGACGGGTCGACTCGCACCAGGTGTTCCTCGGTGAGCGCGCCGACGATTCGGTGGATCGTCGTCTTGGGCAGATCGACCAGTTCGCCGAGTTCGGCGAGGCGGAGCCCGCCACGATGCTCGCCGATCGTTCTGATGATGAGTGCGGCGCGTTGCAGCACTTGAATCGACGTGGTCGACGTCACAGCCCGAACGGTAGATCACGTCGCCGCTCCGGTCACCCGACTGGGTCCGCCTGACTTGGCCGGGGTGTAGCTGGCGCGCTGAACTGTGCGGGTGAGCGACTCCCCCCGTCGTCCGCAGCCGGCGACGGCCCGCGCCTGTATCCGCATTGGATCGCTCGCGCTCGCTTCGATCGGAATCGCCGGGTGCGTGTCGGGCCGTCCTGATGTCGCGGTGCGCGACGCCGTGATCCCCGTTCCGATGACAGCAGATTCGGCGTCGGTGTACCTGACGATCGAGAACTCCGGTGGCGCCGACGATGTGCTGAAGGGTGTGTCGGCATCGAGTGGACAGCTCGCCCACCTGCACGAGACGGCGATCGAGAGTGATGGGCGGGCATCGATGCGGGCCGTCGGCACCGTTCGGATCAAAGCGGGCGAGACGGTTCGAATGGAGCCGGGAGGGCTCCATGTGATGCTGATGAACCCCGGTGAGCTCGCCGACGGCGATCAGTTGCAGCTCTACTTGGCCTTCGAGAAATCGGGCGTCAAGCACGTCAAGGCGACGGTGACCGACGACTACGACGAGGTCCTCGGCGGATGAGAGACTCGCGCATGGGCAACCGACGGGCGTTTCTCAGAACTGCGGGTGTGGCCGCCCTCGGCGCCGTTGGCGCCGTATCACTCGCTGCCTGCGGCGACGAGAGCGACAGTGCTGCGACGAACGAGGACGACAACCTCGGCTTCGCCGGCACCGTGCTCGGCTATCCGCTCGCCCGGCCCAGCGCGGCGTTCGTCGACACCTCTGGCGCGCCGTTCAACGTGGCGACCGAAACGGCGGGCAAGCTCACGTTGATGCTCTTCGGGTACACGTCGTGCCCCGACGTCTGTCCGGTGCACCTCAACGTGCTGGCGGGCACTCTCGAGGATCTTCACGGGCGGGAAGCGAGAACGAAGGTGATCTTCGTCGGCGTCGACACGAAGCGCGACACCCCCGAGGCCATGCGCACCTACCTCGATCAGCGAAGTCCGGACTTCATCGGGCTCACCGCCGCGCCCGACGTGATCGACGAGGCCCTGAAGCAGTTGATGCTGCCGAGCGTGATCATCGGCGAGCCGCGAGCCGACGGCAGCTATGTCGTCGAGCACCCGAGCCAGATCCTCGCGTTCACCCCTGACGATCTTTGCCACATCGTCTACCCGTTCGGCGTGCGCGAGAACGAGTGGCGGACCGACCTTCCGCGACTGCTCGACTACGACTGGCCGGACACGACCCGATGACCGCTGAGGACGAAGGCTCATGAGGTTCTGGTGTTCCAACGACGGCTCCAACTGGACATGGGCGTGGAAGCCGTACATCGGAGCTTGGGTAATCGCCGCGGTGGTCGCCCTGTGGCTGTGGCGTGCAGGCGGTTGGCGTGCCGACGTGCCGGTGCGCCGCAAGGTGGCTCTGGCTATCGGTCTGGTTCTGCTGCTCGGTGGCACCGACTGGCCATTGTCCGCGCTCGGAGCCGGGTACCTCGTCTCGGCGCAGATGGTGCGACAGGTCCTGATCGTGATGATCGCCTGTCCGTTGATGCTCTACGGGTCGCCACCGGCCCTCGGCGAGTGGCTCGACGCGACACCGATGCGGCGGCGGATCGTTCGCATCATCACCACTCCGCTCGTTTCGCTCCCGATCGCCGTCGCCTTGTTGTTCGCCGTGAGCGCGCCTGTGCTGGTCGACCCACTCATCAAGACGCAGCTCGGCTCGTTTGCCTTGGACATCGCGTGGATCAGCGCGGGCTTTCTCATCTGGTTACCGGTGCAACCGCCCACCCCGATGGTCCCGCGCCTGAGGGGTCCGATCGCGATCATCTACCTCATCGGTGTGTCGGTCGCCCCGCTCCCCGTCGCGTTCTTCATGACGTGGGCGCCCACGCCCATCTACGCGGTGTACGAGCTGGCGCCGAGGGTGTTCCCGACTTTCGACGCCCAATCCGACCAGGAGCTCGCCGCTGCGATCTTCCAGGTGGCGGGAGGGCTAGTGATCTGGGTGCAGATCGCGGTGCGCTTCGTCAGGATGGCTGGGGGAGGGGGAGCGGCCGGTGGCCCGAGGTTCAGAGGGACGATGGTGCCGTCGAACGTGTCGGCGTAGCCGGTGGATGTGACCGCTGCAGTCACCGCGGGTGCCATCATCATGCGATGCGCTCGAAATCTCGCCGCCTGATCGTTTCGTCCCTCGTCATCCCGCTTGGGCTCTCGACCGTTGCCGCGGCGTGTGGCGACGACGCTCCGCCAGTGAAGCTCTCGGCACAGGGTCGTGAAGGCGAGCTCGTGGCGAAAGAGCTGAGCTGTGCAGGCTGCCATTCCGCCGACGGCGACGAACTCGCCGGCCCCACCTGGAAAGGTCTGTACGGCTCGACCATCACGCTCAAAGGCGGCAAGAAGATCACCGTCGACGACGAGTACATCGAGCGGGCGATCCGCGACCCCAACGCCGAACGGCGCGAGGACGCCGGCAACGCGATGCCGATGTTCGACGAGGACCGGCTGTCTGCGGACCAGCTCGCCGACCTGATCGCCTACATCAAGGATCTGAGCGCGTAGTCGCCGGTCGCTGGGTCCTGCACGTAGGGCTCCGGTTCGGGCTTGCCCGCCGCAAGCTCCGCGACAGCGCTCAGGAACCGCTCGATGTCGGTTGCCGTTGTCGCGATCGACGCACTGGCGCGGACGGCGCCGGGGATGTCGCGGCGATCGCCGACCACGATGTCGTGGCGGTAGCGCGCCGTCTCCTGGGCTGAGAGTCCGAGCAGCCGCACGAGGTAGGGGTGGGCGCAGAAGCAGCCATGGCGAACCCCGATGGCGTACTCGGCGCTGAGGCGGGCAGCGAGGAGGGGATGTGGCATCCCGTCGACGGCGAAGGTGCCGATTGCGAGCATCTGACCGTCGGTGGTCGCGTCGCCGGGGACAGGCCCCAACAGACGGACGCCGTCGATCGACGCCAGGCCCGATCGAAGTTGCGCGGCCAACGCGACCTCGTGGGCCACGATCGCGTCCCAGCCGATGCGATCGAACTCGTCGACCGCGGCGTGGAGGGCGACGGCGCCGATCACGTTCGGCGATCCGGCTTCCTCGCGCTCGGGGGCGTCGGTCCACAGCGCGCCGTCGAGATCGACGAGGTTGACGGCCCCGCCGCCGACGAGCAGCGGCGCACCCTCGGCGAACGTCGACCGCGGCCCGACGAGCACACCGGTGCCGAACGGCGCGTACATCTTGTGGCCGCTCCACGCGAGGAAGTCGGCGTTGCCGGCGCCCGACCCCGGACGAATCGGCCGATGGGGTGCCAGTTGTGCAACGTCGACCAGGACCTGGACACCGTGACAGTGAGCGTGGTCGATGATGCCGGTGAGTGGAGGCATCCAGCCGGTGACGTTGGTGGCACCGGTGACGGCGAGCAGCCTCGGGTTCGCCGCGGTCTCGATCGCCTCGGCGATCGCGTCTGCGGTGAAGATGCCGCGCTCGTCGCATTCGACGTAGGCGATGGAGACTCCCCGCTCAGCGAGACGTTGCCACGGCAGCAGGTTGGCGTGGTGCTCGGCGACCGTCGTGATCACCGTGTCGCCGGAGCGCAGGTCGATGCGATGTGCGGCGATGTTGATCGCTTCTGTGGTGTTGCGGCAGAGCACGGCGATGTCGTCGCGGCCGGGGCTGCTGCCGGCGTCTCTCCCAACAAATCGCAGCATGGCGTCGCGGGCGGATTCGTAGGCGACGGTCGCTCGCTGCGATTTGGCGCCCGCACCGCGGTGGACAGAGGAGTACCACGGGAGGAAGTCCTGCACCCGGGTCGCGACGGCGTCGAGCGCCGGTGTCGATGCTCCGGAGTCCAGGCCGAGGTAGACGCGGTCGGTGCCGTCGACGCACCGGACTTCGACGTCGTCGCCGACGAGGGTGGCGAGGCCATCGCTCATGAGGCCCGTTCCGCTGTGGGCGCGAGCGGCCGTGACGACGCAACCTGATCGACGACCGCAGTCGCCGCGGCGAGCGCTTCGTCGGAGACTCCCCAGCCCCGCAGCAGGTCGAGATTGGTTGTGCGCGCCAGCCGTCCATCGCCCAGGAGTTCGGGGAGGAATCGGGCGAGTGCGTCGGTCTCGAGTACCCCGCCGAGGGCTGCGGCCCAGACGATCACCCGTTCGAGAGACTCGCCGGGCGTCGTCAACCCAAGGGACTCGGCTTCGTCGAGCCGTTCGGCTGCCTGACCGAGCAGAACCATCGCCACGGGAAGGACTTCAAAGCCGCCATCGGGGTCGAGGCCCTGGGAACGCTCCGACATGATCATCTGGAGCAGGCGGAGTTCCTCGGGGTGGGTGTCGGCCGTTGCACAGAACCAACGGCCGAACATCACGAGCCGGGTGACGCACAGGGCGTCGCTGTCGAGCCCCGCCTCGGCGAAACGCGCCTCGCTGTAGTTGCGTATCAGCTCGTAGCTGGCTGTCAGACGCTCGATCGCGTCGCACTGGACGGCGGTGATGAGCGCGCCTTTCGACGGGAAGTACCGGTACACCGCACTCGGCACGGTACCGAGCTCCTCGGCGAGGCGGGACATGGTGAGAGCTGCCAGGCCCTCGGTCGCGACGATGTGGAGCGACGCGTCGGCGAAGGTGCGCATGCGGGCGCGCCGGTTCTGCTCAACCTTTCCGGCGCCTTTCGCCATGTGCTCAACCTCGCTTTCGATGCCGTCACAGTCTCGCATCCTTCAGGGACGGTCGGGAGCGGAGGCACCTACGATGAATCGCAACCGGAGCCCGGAGGTGTCGATCGTGCGAGTCGGAGTGCCGAAGGAGATCAAGAACGCCGAGCGGCGGGTCGGCCTGACCCCTGCGAGCGTCCGTGAGCTGGTGGCCCACGGCCATCACGTCGAAGTGGAGACAACCGCGGGCTCGGGGATCGGCGCCTCCGACGAGGACTACCGGGCGGCTGGAGCGACGATCGTCGGCACCGGGTGCGACGTGTTCTCCGGTGCTGATCTGGTCGTCAAGGTGAAGGAGCCGCAGGCGGGCGAGCGCGCAATGCTCCGGGAGGGGCAGGTGCTGTTCACCTACCTACACCTCGCGCCCGATCCGGAGCAGACGAAGGACCTGGTGGACAGCGGCGCGACGTGCATCGCGTACGAAACCGTCACGGACGTGCGAGGTGGTCTGCCGCTGCTGGCACCGATGTCGCAGGTCGCGGGTCGCATGTCGATCCAGGCTGGAGCGCACTGTCTCGAAAGCGCCCAGGGCGGGGCGGGTGTCCTGCTGGGCGGCGTGCCAGGGGTACCTCCCGGCAAGGTCGTGGTCATCGGCGGCGGTGTCGTCGGCGAGAACGCAATCGAGATGGCGGTCGGCCTGGAGGCCGATGTGACCGTGCTCGATCGCGACGTGACGGTGCTCGACCGTCTGTCACGCAGGTTCGGGTCGAGGCTTCACACGCAGTACTCGACGCGGACCGCGCTCGACGATCACGTCATCGGTGCCGACCTGGTCATCGGCGCGGTGCTCGTGAAGGGCTCGAGGGCGCCCCATCTGGTGTCGGCGGAGATGGTCGGGGAGATGCGAGCGGGTTCAGTGGTCGTCGATGTCGCCATCGACCAGGGAGGGTGCGTCGCGACGTCGCACCCCACGACTCACGACGAGCCGACGTTCGTCGTGTCCGACGTTGTCCACTACTGCGTGGCCAACATGCCCGGCGCGGTACCGCGCACCTCGACGTACGCGCTCAACAACGTGACGTTGCCGTTCGTGCTCGCGCTCGCGGATCGAGGAGCGAAGGACGCACTACTGGCCGACTCCTGCTTCCTCGGGGGGCTCAACGTGTGCGACGGAAAGGTCACCGAGGCTGCCGTCGCCGACGCGCTCGGCTACGACTTCGTCGCGCCCGCCGACGCCCTCGCCGCGCTCTGATTGCCCCGTCCGCGCGGGTTCGCCGCGGCGGCCTGCCCGCCAGTTCGCCAGCCACAGCAGCCCGACGAACAGCACCGTTGCGACGACGACGATCAGGATGCCGCTGTTCCCGGCGTGCTCGGAGGGCGCGTGGGCGATCATTCCCGCTCCCGCCTCAGGCTTCCGGTAGGTCGGCCATGTGGGCGAGCGCCCGTGCGGCCGCCTGAACGAGCGGGATCGCCAGGCAGGCGCCGGTGCCCTCGCCGAGGCGAAGCCGAAGGTCGAGCAGCGGTTCGAGGCCGAGGTGTTCGAGCGCGACGGTCGCCGCTGGCTCGGTCGACAGGTGCCCAGCGATGCCGCGCGCCGCGGTGCCCGGAACGAGCGCGTCGGCGGTGACGGCGGCTGCCGCCGCTATGACCCCGTCGATGATGAAAGGGACACCGGCCGACGCGGCGCCGATGTAGAGGCCCGCCATCGCCGCGATCTCCAGTCCGCCGACTTCGGCGAGGACCGTGAGCGGGTCGTCGATGGCCTGAGCGCGCTCCAGCGCGGCGTCGACGATGGCGACTTTCGAGCCCAAGCGTTCGGCCGGCAGGCCAGCGCCGGTGCCGGTCACCTTGTCGGCCCGCGATCCCGTGAACCGCCCGATGAGAACGGCTGACGGCGTGGTGTTGCCGATACCCATGTCTCCGGCGACCAGGCAGTCGACGCCATCCGCGATCAGTTCGGCGGCGAGGTCGAGGCCGACGTCGATCGCGGCTCGGGCGTCGTCGAGCGTCATGGCCGGACCGGATGTCAGGCTGTCGGTGCCCGGGCGGACTTTGCGGTGTCGAACTCCCTCAAGGTGGGTCAGGTCGGCGGCGACGCCGACGTCGACGAGATGCACTTCGGCGCCGACGGTGGTGGCGAACGTGTTGATGGCAGCCACCTCGCCGGCCATCGCGTGGACCATGAGGCCGGTGATGTCGGAGGGCCACGCGCTCGCTCCGTCGGCCACGACGCCGTGGTCGCCGGCGAACACCACCACGGCCGGGCGGGCGACGATCGGAGGCGGGCACTGACCACAGATCCCGGAGAGGCGCACCGCGACGTCCTCGAGTTGGCCGAGCGACCCCGGCGGCTTCGCTCGCGTCGCCCAGCGTGCCTGCGCGGCCTCCACGGCGGCTTCGTCGAGGGGCGCGACGGTGGGAAGGGGTGGGGTTTCAGGCATCGGGGACCTCGAAGGACTTGAGGGCCAGAGCGAGGCGCTCCAGCTCGGCGGGTGTGGGAACGGCGATCCTGACGGCGTCGGGGTGGCCGAACCCGGCCCCGTCGCGCACGAGGATGTGACGGTCGAACAGGTGCTCTCGGAGGCCGGCGGCGTCGGGGATCCAGAGGAAGTTCGCTGTTCCCGGGCGGGCGTTCAACCCGTGGCCGGCGAGAAGGCCGTCGAGTTCGTCGCGGAGTTCGGCGATCCCGTTGGTCCAGCCGGCGAGGTCGGCCAGGCCGAGGAGGTCGGGAAGCGCGCTGCACACCAGTCCGTCGACCGACCACCTCGGTCGCAGTTCGCGGACTCGGGCGGCGGTGTCGTCGTCGGGTGCGAGCACGTATCCGACCCGGAGCCCGGGGCATGCGAACGCCTTGGTGAGCGAGCCGACGACGATGGTGCCGGCGTCGCCGCGGGTCCAGTGGCCCGTGGCGAGCGAATAGAACGCCTCGTCGCGGACGAACGCCCGCTCGTCGGCGTTCGCCAGCGCACCGGTCGGGTTGTTGGGGTCCGACATCCACCGGGGACCGGTCGGATCGAGGTCTGTCAGGTGGCGTCGGTAGAGCGAGAAGTCGCAGGGGTCGGCCCATCCGCGGGGATGGAGTTGGGCGACCAAGGCGATGGCCTCGGCGCCGCCGTTGGTCAGCACGAGTCGGTTGCGATCCACCCCCATGGCCTCGGCAAGGGCGTCGGTTGCCCGAGTGTCGTCGGGGTAGTCGAACAAGGCGTCGAGGTGGCGGGTGACGACGGGGCGAACGTCGGGGGCGACCGGGTTGAGGCTCGCCGACAGATCCAGGAGGTCGGCGCGATCGATGCCGAGCCGTCGGGCGACGGCCTCGGCGTCGCCGCCGTGAGGGCCGGGGGCTGGGAGCATCGTCACGTTGCTACTCCGGATCGGCCGCGGCGGCGAATCATCGCGAGCGACGCGGGAGCGATGAGCATGCCCGTCAGTAGCAGTTCGACCCGGTCGACGAGGCGGATTGCCCGGTCGATGTCGGCGGTGATCGGGCGCGGCCCGGTCCCGAGGGTCGGACGGTGTTCGACGCGATCGCCGTAGCGCAGCGTGCCACCCAGTTCGACACCGAGCGCCGCGGCCACAGACGCCTCGGCAATGCCCGCGTTGGGCGATGGATGCGCCGGTGCCTGAGTGCGGATCGCCGATGCGATGGCTGTCGTCCGGCGCGGGGTGACCGCGGCGACCAGCAGAGCGAAAACTCTGGCCGGGACGAGGTTGGCGACGTCGTCGAGGCGAGCCGAAGCCCAACCGAAGTTCTCGTAGCGGCCGCTGTGGTTACCAACCATCGAGTCCATCGTGTTGATCGCCCGGTAGGCCGCCGCCCCGGGAGCGCCGCCGACAGCACCCCACATGGCCGGTGCGACGACGCCGTCGACGGAGTTCTCCGCCAGCGACTCGATGACAGCAGCGGCGATCCCGGACTCGTCGAGGCCGCTCGGGTCGCGGCCCACCAGCGCCGGCAAGGCCGCTCGCGCACCGTCGAGGTCGCCGGCGGTGCACCGTTCGCCGATCGCGTGTGCGACCCGACGAAGCTCTTTGCCGGCGACACTGACCGCCACCGCTGCGGCGGTCGAGCGGGTTGCCGCTCCGGCAGCCGCACCGAGCGCGAGGCCGGCCGCGGTGTACGCGACTCCGGCTCCGCGGTCGTCTCGCCAGATCCGCTGCTCGACCTTACCCATGGTGGTGCCGAACCCGGCGACGGGGTGGAATCGGGGTGGTTCGCCCAGGAGCCGGTCGCCGAGCAACCCGAGTCCTGCGGTCGCCGCCCGCCGGCCCCCGAGTGCGCTCATCGGGCCGCCAGCGCGACGAGCGCGGCGGTCTCGGAGAGCACGATCGACGCGCCGAGCACGTCGCCGGTGAACCCGCCGAGCCGGCGTCGGGCGAGCGTGATCACGCCAACTGTTGTGACGACAAGCGCTACTGCGGCGATGCCGCCCCGGAGCTGTTGTGCTGCGATCAGCGCGGCTGTCGCCGGGACGACGACGAGTACCAGCCAACGGTTGCTGCCGGAGCCTGTGCCCAGGAAGGGCGCGGCGAGGCCGTCGGGCCGGGCGTAGGAAACGAACGAGGGCACCGCGGCGGCGAGCGTGCGGCTGAGGCACCACACCGCGACGATCGACCACGGGGAGACGCCGCCCGAGGCGAGCGCCGCCCAACGGACGAGGACTGTGACGGCGACGGTGCCCATTGCGAACGCTCCGACGTCTGGCTGGGCCATGACTTCGAGTCGGCGTTCGCGCTCCATGTGGGGGAGGAGCCCGTCGGCAGAATCGGCGAGGCCATCGATGTGCAGCACGCCGGTGATCGCCAGGTCGGCGGCAATGGTGAGCGCCGCGGCGAGGGGGATTGCCCAGACCTCCTGAGTTCCCCACCAGCACGCCGCGACGACGCCGCCGATGAGCGCGCCGGCGACGGGAAACCATCGAAAGGTCCGCTCCGTCGGTGGTTGGGAGCGGCCGACGACGCTGAGGAACGCGACGGCGCTCAGCATCGGTCGGTGCTCTCGGCGGGAGGGAGACGGAGCACGCGACCGGCGACGACGAGCAGCACGTCGTCGGCGACCGCGGCGACCTGCTGGTTGAGGATGCCGACCGCGTCGACGAAGCTGCGGCCGACCTCAGTCGGCGCGTGGAGCGACCAGCCGACCTCCTCGGCGACGACGATGGTGTCGGCGGTCCGGCGAGTGAGGGCCGCAGCGAGTGCGGGACCGTCGGCGTCGAGGTCGGGGTGGCGGGCGACCCAGCTCCCGAGCGAGTCGAGGAGCACTGTTCCTTCGATCTTGGTGAGGATCGCCGGGAGCTCGGCGGGATCGCTGCATTCGAGGGTGGTCCAGGTATTGGGCCGACGTTCCCGGTGCGTGGCGATGCGGGTGGCGTGGTCGGCGTCGTCCGGATCGAGCGCTGCGGTCGCGACATAGGTGACCTCGGGGCCGCTCCTGGCTGCGAGGTCCTCGGCGATACGTGACTTTCCTGAGCGGGTGCCGCCGAGGACAAGGGCGAGCCGACCCGGTTGCGTTGTCGTGTCGCTCATTCGGCTCACCTGCGGGGTCGGACTTCGTCCCCGAACCGCGTCGGTACTGTACTTGCTCGAGACCGCACCCGATGCGGCGGACCAGTCCGCAGCTCGAACTTCGGGCTCAGGACGACCTATACGTCGCTGTGAGCCCGAAGTTCGTCGGCGACGAAGGAGAGCGATGGCCGTCGAGGTCTGGTTGGTGCGCCACGGGCACACCGAATGGAGCGAAGCGGGGCGCTACACCGGGTGGACCGAAATCGCGCTGACACCCGAGGGCGAGGCTCAAGCCCGATCGCTCGCGTCGATGCTTCCTGCAGGCCCCGATGTGACGGCGTGGTCGTCGGACCTGTCCCGATGCGTTCGCACCGCTCAGCTCGCGGGATTGGAGCCGAGGGTCGACCGGCGACTGCGGGAGCTGGACTTCGGCGCGATCGAGGGACTCACCTGGGACGAGGTGCCGGTGGACCTCCAGGAGGCGCTGATGTCCTTCGACGACTTCGCTGCGCCGGACGGCGAGTCCGTCGTCGACTTCGGGGCTCGCGTGTCCTCGTTCCTCGACGAACTGTCGCCGGGTCGCCACGTCGTGGTGACCCACGGCGGGGTCCTGCGGCTGCTCCTCCGAGCAGCCGGCCGCGACATTGCCGTTGCCCCCGGCCACGTAGAGCGCATCACCTGGTCGTAGCGGGCACGTGCTTGGTCAAAGTCCGAACGACCACGTGCTTGATCCGACCGCAGCGACGTTCACGACGACACCGAGGTCGCCGTCTGGGTAGGTCACCTTGGCGGCCAGACAGGCGGCACCGGGCGGCGCGGAGTTCGCGGTCGGGCACGGGCCGGAGAAGGGGACGCCGTCGCGAACGGCGGTGATCATGTCGGCGGCGGGAAGCGGGTCTGCGGTCACATCGCGGTCGATGCGGAACTCGACCCGGTGGGGTTGGGCGGCCGTCGCAACCGGCACCACGACAGTTGCGCGGACCGGCAGCATTTCGAGGCCGCCGACAGGTGGGGACACGCCGATCGTCTCGGTGATCGACACGGGGCCAGCCGCGCCGCGTGTGACCCGAACCTCGATCGTGTCGCCCACCTGTGCGCCGTCACCCTCCAGGTCCGTGGTCTCCGCAGCGCTGGACGGTCCCGGGTTTGGCCCGAGCGACTCGCCTGGCTGCGCGGTCGGGTGAAGCGCCGGGTCGGCGATGACGTACGAACTGCTCGACACGGCGTGGACGCTTCTCACCCCGGTCAAGCTGGCGATGAGGGTGGCCCCGAAGAAGTAGTTCTGATCAGATTTCAGCCCGAGTTGCCCACGATGATTGACTCCCCATCCGAAGGCAACGCCGTCGGAGGTCGCCGCCAGGCTGTGGTCGGAACCGGCGGCGATGTCGGTGACTCCCGAAAGGGGTTCCCGACTGCCGCTGGCCATGACCTTGGTCACCCGCACGGGGGTCTGAGACATGGCTGGACTCTCGACCCCGAGCGCGCCGCCGCCGTTGCCGCCCCATGCCCACACCGAGCCGGAACCGGTCCGCGCGAGCACGTGCCAGAAGCCGGCGGCGACATCCACGACCTCGGACAACCCGCCCACGCGGTCGGCAACCGGCGACGCGGGGCCCCCACCGGTGGGGTGCACCGGTGCCGGTCGCCCCAGTACGCCGTAGGTCCCCGCATCGAATCCCCAGGTCCAAACCGACCCGTCGTCGCGCGCGGCCACACCGAAGCTTCGCGATGCGTCGAGCGCCACCACCTGGTCGAGCGGCATCCCGTTCGCGAGCCTCACCAACGCGGGCGGTTGAAGCCCGGCGCTGAATCCGCCTCGCCCGAGTTGACCCGAGGAGTTCACGCCCCAGGCCCACACGCGGCCCGTCCTGTCCAACCCCACGTTGAAACCGCTCCCTGCCGATACCCGTGCCATCGCCGGCAGTCCGGAGACCGGCGTTACGACAGCGGAACGCGTGTCGAGCGTGAGGACCGCTCCGTCGGAGGTCACCGCGAGGATCTCCTGGGAGTACGTGTCGACGTCGACGACCTCGTAGCCGTCGAATGCCGGTACGGGTACGAACGACCCGACCGACGCTGCGCCGGATACTCCTGAGGCGAAGTTGGCGGAGCCGGTGGTGAGCACCTGGCCAGAATCGGTCAGCGCGACCGCCCTGGCCCCGGTGCCGTCCACTTGGGCGAGCTGTCCGTCGATCAGGAGCGAACCGGCGCTACGCCGAATCGCCGGGCCGCCCGCACCGACCGCGCCGTCGACGTTGCACCCCCAAGCGACAACAGTCTGGTCCTCTCGAACGGCGAGCGCGTGTTCTCCGCACCCAGGGCCGTACCAGGAGGACGCAACGGCCGCAACCCCCGAGGCGATGTGAGTTGGTGTCAGCCGTTCGGTTGTCGTCCCGTCGCCGATGGTCGAGCCCCACCCGACGATCGAACCGTCGGCGAGATGGACGTAGACGTTGTGGTGCCCGCTGCTCACCCGAGTGGCGCCCGCGATACCGGCGATCGGTGTCGCGAAAGCCCGAAGCGAGGTTGTCGTGCCGTCTCCGTGAGCGCCCAAACCCCACGACCACAGTGTCCCGTCGGCCGTCACCGCGAATCGTCGAGAGCTCGCCGCCGAAATCGACACTACTGGGTTCGTCGACCCGCCCAACACGACGCCGGGTGCGGTGAGCACCGTGGTCACTCCGTGCACGGCTTGGTCGTCGGAGCCGTCGCCGATGACCCCTTGCCCGCCATGGCCCCAGGTGATGACGGTACCGTCGCTACGCCGAGCCATTCGTGTCGCATACGGGGCCAACTCCACCACGCCGGTCACCCCTGGCAGGACCCGCGGGGTCGACGCCGGAGGATCCCCGTTCGGCCCCATGAGAGCGGTGCCGACGCCGCTGACCGTGCCGTCGGGGCGAAGGCCGAACAGTCGGCACCCGTCGTTGGATATCTCGGTAAACCCCGCAAGCGACGGAATCACCGCCGGTGTCGGCGACGGCGGGTAGCTCATAGCACCTGCCTCACAGATACCGTTCGAACCCCACGTGTAGGTGGCGCCGTCGACGATCGCGAACGGCCGACGACCACCGCCGATCCAGTCGGCGCCGCTGACGCCTCGAACGCGTACTGGGGTCGGCGTTCGCCGTCCCGTTCCGTCCCCTAGCCACCCGCCGGTCGCGTATCCCCAAGCCACGACGTCGCCGGTCGATAACCGAGCCAGCGAGTAGCCAGGTCCTGCGGCGACCTGAACCACGTCGCCAAGGGCCGGCACCGCCGTCGGGGTGACCACCTTCGCCGGGTTCCCCGAGCCGAGGAGTCCTTCGTTGTCGTCGCCGAAGGACCAGGGGGTACCGGGCGGCGGCTCCGGGGTGGGCAGCGGAGGCGTTTCTCCGGACCACCGGAAGACCTTGATCGTTTCGGTCGCACCGTCGTTCACCCTCGCAACGAAGGCGATGTCGCCTGCTGACGTCACCGTCATCGACCGCTCGAGCAGCTGGTAGGTCGAACCGCCCAACGGAGAACCCTGGAGGACGTCGAGCATCGAGCCCTGGAGCGGCGACTCCGCGACCGCCCCGGAGGTGAGATCGATCTCGTGGATGGTCGGCGTAGCCTCCCACGCGGCGGGGAAGCGGAGCACCCTGCTGCCGTCGACCAGCAGAACCGGGGGAGAGGTGAAGTCGCCGACGGGCGCTGCAACGACACCAGACACGTCGACCAGCACGTCGGCAGCGGTACGGGCCACCAGGTGGAACCCGATGTCGTTACCGTTGGCGTCGCTGTCGACCACCGCCCCGAGTGGACGCCCCTGGGGGTCGAACCCGAAGAAGCGCGGCGGCAGCACCACCTCGTCGATCCGACCGGTCAGCGGGTCGATCCTGCGGCCCCGCTGCGTGCTCGGATCGTACCAATCCGGATATGAGTGGTCGTTGAACCAAACGGCCCCACTGGGGTCGACTCGAAGCAGCGAAACACCGTCGAGGGGGCTGGCGGCGGCGGGTCCCCCGACGACGCTCGGACCGGCCTCGCCATTGCCAGCGACCAGTGAAACCTTTCTGGTGACGCTGTCGATGCGGAAAATTCGCCGTCCCTCCGACGCCGGGAGGAAGGGGCCGGCACCCACAGCGTCGACGTAGAAGTCGCCATCGGGGCCAAGGTCGAAGCTCCTGCTCCAGTCGAGGTATGCGTTGTCGGCACCGGCAGACGCGGGATCCAGGAGGTCGTTGAGCGGAGTGCCCAACTCGATGCCGTCGACCGTGTGACCCAGCCCGGCGACGCGTTGGGCGGTTGACGAAGTCGGATCGATACGGACGATCTTGTTGTGGTCGCGAACGTAGAGGAGTCCGTCCCTTTCTCGAATCGCGGTCGCGTAGACGCTGAAGGGCATCGAGTCCGCCGGTATCGGGGCCGACGCTACGGGACCCCACTGCGGTCCGCCGGCGATCTCCAGAATCTGACCACGGGGTACGTAGGGGGGTGGCTCGACTGGGGGATCGCTCGGGGAGCAGCCGACGACGAGAACAGCGACCACGCCGACAGCCATACGTCGGGTTCTTCCAGCTACTCGCGAACGGCGGTTCGTCGCTTCAATCGTCATCATCTCGGCCCCCGTCCGCCGGCTGATTTCTGGTGCTGGAAGCTATCACCTTGCGCTCAGTGGAACCGACTCGCCGGAGCGTTGGGTGAGGGGATCGTGGTTCGTATGGTCGCTGTTGAGCGGGCAGATCGAGCGTGGTTCGAGGGTGAACTGGTTGGCCCACGGACAGCCAGAACCCGTGCCTTTGCTTCTGTAGCCGCGGACCTCGCAAAATCTCATCTGCAGGCCCGCGCCCCACGGCTCCGACGGTTAGCACCCGGTCGCCGCTTGGAGGGTTCGGCATGCGTCAGAGACTCGTTCCGGCGAGAGCATCACGACTTTGCGCCGGAACGCCGCCCGAGGAATCGTGTGGAGATTGTCGAAATTGACCACGCTCGCGGTTGGCACGCCGTCATCCTCCGTGAGTGTCAACTCCGAAACGAGCCCACGACTGGTTCGGGTCAGTGCGGCGACCACGACCGAGCCAACGCGATCGGCGACCGGGTCGCGGGTCAGCACCAGAACAGGTCGGTCACCGCCGGGGGTCGCAGCGAACCAGATCTCACCGCGCTGCATCGACAGCCCAGTCAGACCAATCCTCCGCAGGGCCCCAGTCGGCGATCTCGCTCAGGGATAGCTCGCCATCATCGAGCGGTGCGGCAGCCCAGCGATCCGCGTCACCCTCCGACGCCAACCGGTTGAGGTGACGACGGAGTGCGTCACGCAGCAGTTCGGAGCGGTCGATACCTAACGCTTCCGCCCACTTCTGCGCTTCGATGGCGTCACGGTCGTCGACCCGGAAGCTGAGCATCGTCATACGACGAACTGTAGCCTGTATGACGGCTCGTAGCTCGGGACACGATGCAGTGGAACCGGCTCGCCGGAGCGTTGCGCCAGGCGCGGCAATACTTGGCGGCATGGCACGCCAGTCGATCATCGTCGTCAACACCGGCAACGGAAAGGGGAAGAGCTCCGCTGCGTTCGGGGTGATGAACCGCGGGTGGGCGCGGGGCTGGACCGTCGGCGTCGTGCAGTTCCTCAAGAGCGGCAAGTGGAAGGTGGGGGAGCGCAAGCTCGCCGAGCACCTCGGCATCGAGTGGCACACGCTCGGCGACGGGTTCACCTGGGAGTCCACCGACATGGACGAGACGATCGCCAAGGGTCGCCACGCGTGGGACGTCGCCAACACGATGCTCGCGTCGGGCGACTACGACCTGCTGATCCTCGACGAGGCGACCTACGCCGTGAAGTACGGGTGGGTGGACGTGGAGGCGATGGTCGAAGGTCTGAAGAACCGATCGCCGCGGACCAACGTCGTGCTGACCGGCCGTAACGCACCCCAGGAGATCATCGACCTTGCCGACACGGTGACGGAGATGGTCAAGGTCAAGCACGCGTACGACCAGGGCATCTCAGCCATGAAGGGCATCGAGTATTGAGCTCCGGCTCGCCGCAGGGTCGGCTGCTGGGCCCCCGGCTGGTTGTCGCCGGGACGAGCTCGGGTGCCGGAAAGACCACTGTCGCAACCGGGTTGATGGCGGCCTTCCGCGCTCGGGGCATGGCGGTCGCTCCGGCGAAGGTCGGCCCCGACTTCATCGACCCCGGTTACCACGAGCTGGCGACCGGCCGCCCAGGCCGCAACCTCGACGCGTGGCTGAGCGGCCCCGACCTCATCGCCCCTCTGGCCGGGCGAGCCGCGGCTGGTGCCGACGTGCTGGTGGTCGAGGGCGTGATGGGGCTGTTCGACGGCGCGGCCGACGGATCCTTGTCCTCGACGGCCGATATCGCCGGCCTGCTCGATGCGCCCGTGGTTCTGGTCGTGGACTGCTCGTCGCAGGCCGCGTCGGTGGCGGCGCTGGTGCATGGTTTCGCGACGTTCGACCCGCGAGTTCGGCTCGCCGGCGTGATCCTGAATCGTCTGGGTTCGGACAGCCACGAGCAGATGGTTCGCGACGCGCTCGCCAAGGCTCCGAGCCCGGTCGCCGTGCTCGGAGCGTTGCACCGTGACGAGCGGCTCGTCTGGCGCGATCGTCACCTCGGGTTGGTCCCGGTCGCAGAGCGTCCTGACGAGGTCGCTGCTGGCCTGAGCGCGCTCGCCGACCTGATCGCAGAGCGATGCGATCTCGACGAACTGCTCGACATCGCTGCGTCCGCTCCGGCTCTCGCAGTCGGCAAGGTTCCGATGCCGAACGTTGTTGGCCGGGCACGGATCGCCGTGGCCGGTGGGCGGGCCTTCACGTTCAGCTACCGCGACAACGTCGAGGCACTCGAGGCCGCCGGGGCCGAGATCGTCGCGTTCGACCCGCTCGTCGACGAGGCGCTGCCTCCGGATGTCGACGCGCTGGTGGTCGGCGGTGGGTTTCCCGAAGTCATGGTCGAGCAGCTTGCGGCCAACCAGTCGTTGCGTTCGGACGTGCGTGCCCGGATCGACGAGGGCCTGGTGGTGTGGGCCGAATGCGGGGGGCTCCTCTGGCTCGCTGCGACCCTCGACGGCCACTCGATGGTCGGAGCTGTTGCTGCCGATGGCCGAATGACCGAACGACTCACCCTGGGCTACCGCAGCGCCGTGCAGACGGTCGACACGCCGCTGGGCCCTGCGGGAACCGAGCTGCGGGGCCACGAGTTCCACTACTCAACCGTCGAGCCGTCGGGGAGTACGCTCACCCTGACCGGCCGCACCGGAACCCATGTCGGGGGGTTCGGGTCGCCGCGACTGCTGGCGTCGTACCTGCACCTCCACCTCGGTGGTCGTCCCGATCTCGCCGAGGCGTTCGTGGACGCAGCGGTCGCAGCCCGCAGTGGTCTCAGTCGATAGAACCGGCGGGGAGCACCCAGGCACCGGGCTGGCCGGTGACGGCCGCGATCTTGTCGAAGTCCTGGCGTGGTGAAGCACGACCAGTAGGTGGCGTCCGCGGCGGCAGCGATGAGGAGGTCGGGGATCTTGCGCCCGCGCTGGCTCTTGGACGCGAGGTGGCGCTGGACCTGCTTGGCTCGTGCGAGGTGATCGGGGGTGGCGATTGGCTCGATGGCATTGCTGATGGCGACCGTTCGCGGACACTTGTGTCGACGAGGTAGGTCACCGCCGCGCTTCGTCTCGATCGTCAAACTCGGCGTGAGCGAGCGCGTCCAGGGCCTCGATGTTCGCGGACCGCGGCTCTCTCGGTTGAGTGTCAGTGCGTCTCGCTACGATC
>JAIBBP010000044.1 GCA_019694615.1 Microthrixaceae bacterium
CACCGGGAACCCTTCGGCCTTCTGGGAGTCGACACAGCGGTAGCGGGTCACGGTGTCGACTCCTTCACCCAGAAGGCCAGTGATCGTTTGAGCAGATCACGCTCCATCCGCAGCTCGGTGAGGTTACGGCGGAGCTCGGCCAGCTCGGCTCGTTCGTCGACGTTGAGATCGGCGCCCTGGTTGCGGGCAGTGCGTTCACGGGTCACCCAGTTGCCCAGGGTGCCCTCGTTCACCCCCAACGACCGGGCGACCTCAGCCGCGGGACGGCCCTCGTCAAGAACCATCGCGACCGCGTCGGCCTGGAACTCTGGCGGGTACTTCGCCGGCCGACCAGGCTGACGCTTCTTCGATGTGGACATGGACTTCCTCCTATATGAGATGTCCGGTCCACGGGGGGATGCTCAGTGCGGGCATCGGCGAGCAGGGCGGCGGCCTTGGGGATGCGGGCGGCGAGGGTGTCGGTCACTTCGTCGTAGCGGGCAGCCAACACGACAGGGTCGGTGAGCGCGAAGATCGACCGGAACGCGGCGTACACCATTTCCTGGTCGGCTTTGGGAACGACACCATCAGGTTGCGGGCGAAATGTACCCGGCACCGCTGCCAGCTCGACCCTTGGAAGTTCTTGCGGATCGCTGCTTTCAGGCCGGCGTGAGCGTCGGAGATCACGAGCCGGACCCCGCTGAGTCCGCGGTCTTTCAACGAGCGCAGGAACCGGGTCCAGAACGTTTCGTCTTCGCTGTCACCGACATCGCAGCCCAACACTTCGCGACCACCGGCAGCGGTGATCCCTGTCGCGACGACAACCGCTCGGGACACGACTTGGCCCAACGCGTCGTCGCGGACGTTCACGTAGGTGGCGTCGAGATACAGGTAGGGGAACGTCACGTGGCCGAGGGTCCGGTTCCGGAACGCGTCGACGCGTTCGTCGAGGCCCGCGCAGATCCGTGACACCTCCGATTTCGAGATCCCCGAATCGGCACCCATCGCCACGACCAGGTCGTCGACTGATCGGGTCGACACCCCGTTCACGTACGCTTCCATCACGACCGCGTACAACGCCTGGTCGATCCGGCGGCGCGGTTCCAGCAGCGATGGGAAGTACGACCCGGCCCGAAGTTTCGGGATTCCGATCTGTAGATCGCCGGCTTTGGTGGTCAGGACCCGTGGACGGGTGCCGTTGCGATGGGTGACACGACCGTCGGTGCGTTCGTAACGGTCGGCACCGATCCTTTGGGCGGCCTCGGTGTCGATCAGCTGCTGGAGCGCCCACTGGGCAAGTTCTCGGACCAGATCGGTGCCGTCACCGACTCGAAGCGCGTCGAGCAGTTCGGACAGGGCAGAATCAGGTAGAGCCATCGGTGTGAATCCTCTCGATGATGTGTTTGCGTGCACATCGAGCCTCACACCGGTGGCTCACCTACCGGTGGACCACCGCTCCCCCAAATCCCACCACGCCAGGGGACTCATACGCCGATTGATCCGGACACTGGTGTGATGGCGGGCAGCTGCCGGTGCGGTCACCCACTCGACGTTCGATATGGCGAACCGGGTTCGGACCCGGACTGTGGAGGTCCGCCAACCGGTCCCGAACCCGACGAAACTGTTGACCACGACGTTCGACTACGACGGGGCCGGAAACCAGACGTGGTCCAGGACCCGTTGGGCAAGATCACCACCCGAACGTTCAACGGGTCCGGCCAGCAGGTCTCGACGACCGACCCGCTCGGTCACACGTCCAGCGTTGTCATCAACAGCTTCGGTGAGACCGTGAAACCCGTCGACGAAACCAACATTCGCCAGACCGCGGCGGCGAACATCGGTGTCGGTGGTATCCAACCGGCGCAAACCACCACGATGACCTACAACCAGCGCGGGCTCCGCACCTCGACGACATCCCCTGAGGGTCGGGTGACGAGTGACGAGTGGACGAACCTGGGAGGCATCGCGATGGCGCTCACACTTGACCGGGCAGTCGAAGCCAGCGAGATCGTCGACGCACTCAAGCCTTTCGGCGTCACCCAGGTCGACATCGCCGCGGTCACCCACGTCTCAGACCGCGCCGTGCGCGGCTGGCGCAGCGGCGACATCCACCCCGACCGCTACGACCGGCTCGCCCAGCTCCGCGACCTCGCGCTGCTTCTGTCCGACTCGCTCAGCCCCCGCGGCGTCGGCCAGTGGCTACACGCCAAGAACCGCCTCCTCGAAGGGAAACGCCCGGTGGACCTCCTCGCCGATGACCGCTACGACGAGGTCCACGGGGCGGCCGAAGCCTTCATCGACGGTGCCTACGTGTGAACCTCGTCGACGCGGTTGCGACCGCGCCGCGACGGAGGCTCACCGGCCACTGGTGGCACCAAGGACCAACGCACCACCCCCTCACCTCCTTCGCCGACCCCGCCCGAGGACCTGGCCGGTACCACCGGCAGGGCGAACCCGGCGTGTGGTACGCCTCCAATCAGGAGCAGGCCGCATGGGCCGAACTCTTCCGCCACTTCGTCGACGACGGCATCGACCCGTTCGAGCTCCGTCGCCGCGTCGGGCGGTGCGGCCGTCGACCTCGACGTGCTCGACCTCACCAACCTGGCAGTCCGCGGGCATCTCGACATCGACGAGGACGTTTTGCTGGCCGACGACTACGGGATCACCCAGGCTCTGGCTGCCGCCGCGCGAGAAGCGGGCTTCGACGGCATTCTCGCTCCCGCCGCAGGCCTGCCGGGTCGCCAGACGTTAGCCGTGTTCGCCAGCGCTCTTCCCAACGTGCACGCCGAGCGATACGAGATCCGACAGCCACCACCGCGCCTGGCCGACCTCCTCCCACTCATCCGTCCCCACGAACGAGTACCCGACGCCATCCGTCGTGCCTACCGAACCATCGCCGGTTCCGGGGCCGAGGCCATTCGACAACGCCGGCGGCGATCATGAGTGCCTTTCAGCCACCCGCAGAGCGCGACCGCCTGGATCGAGCTCCTCAGTGCCGAACCCGCGTTCGACAACATCGCCGCTTCCTACGACTGAACGGTCCCCGGAATCGGTGCGTCGCGCTCATGGCCGCCACAACACTCGGCTCGATGCCGGACATACAGGCGGGTCGTGGCCCGAAGGTGACGCGGGCGGCGGGCACCCCAGCCTGGTCGGCCCCGAGTTGGCGCTACCGGGCAGACGGCTCGTCCGAGGGCTGCGGCTTCCAGCGACGAGCCACGATCAAAGGAGTGACGACGAGCGAAAGCGGAGCGAGTCCGAAGGCGCACGAAAGCCCGAGGACCTGGATCACCCCGCCCAACACGTCCAGAGGTCGAGAGCCACATACGACCGCGTCGCAGTCGAGCGATACGTTGATCGCCGCTCCGACCAACACGATGACCAACCCGCCGAAGAACAGCGCGAGCGCCCCAAAATCGCGTAGGTCAGCGTCGCCGTAGCGCGGTCGCTCATTTCGCAATGTCGTCTACGAATCGTGTGAGGTACGCGTAGTGGAGCGGACGTCGCAGCACATTTGGCGAGTGCGGGGCGGTGGTCAGCCGGGCCAGACGATGGACTGCATTTCGCTGTACGCGTGCAGGCCGAAACTGCCGCCGTCGCGACCGACACCGGATTGCTTGAACCCGCCGAACGGCGCCTCGTGGTTGCGTTGCAGCGAGTTGATGCCGACGTTGCCCGAGCGCAAGCGTTTGGCGACCTCCCAGGCCCGGCCGGTGTCCTTGCTGAACACGTAGCTGTAGAGGCCGAAGTCGCTGTCGTTGGCGATCTGAATCGCCTCGTCCTGATCGTCGAACGGGACGACCGCCACGACTGGGCCGAAGATCTCCTCGCGCACGGCCTTCATCTGGTTGGTCGCCTCGACGATGAGGGTCGGCGCGACATAGAAGCCCTTGTCGAAGTCGGGACGCTCACCGCCGGCGGCGATGTGGGCACCCTCGTCGCGGGCCGACTGGACGTAGCCCTCGACGCGGTCGCGGTGCACACCCGTGATGACCGGGCCGACGACGGTGTCGCGCTCGACGGGATCGCCTACCTTGAGCGCGCCCGCGGCCTGGGTGAGCCCGGCGACGAGGTGCTCGTACACACCACGTTGAACGATGACGCGGGTGGGTGACGTGCAGATCTGGCCGGAGTGGAACGCCCACACCGAGCTGATCCCGCCGATCGCTGCCTTGAGGTCGGCGTCGTCGAACACGATGCACGCACCCTTGCCTCCGAGCTCGAGCAGGAGCCGCTTCATCTGACCCCCAGCGACCGCGCCGATCCGCTGACCCACGCCCGTCGAACCGGTGAAGCTCACCATGTCGACGAACGGCGACGACACCAGCGCCTCCGACGCCGCGATGTCGGTACCGCAGGTGACGTTGATGACGCCGGGTGGGAAGCCGGCCTCGTTCATCACCTCGACCAGCTTGATGACCGCGAGCGGATCCTGGGGTGCAGGCTTCACCACGACGGTGTTGCCCATGGCGAGAGCCGGGCCGATCTTGCCGGCCATGTTGACGACCGGGAAGTTGTAGGACGTGATGCAGCTCACAACCCCGACCGGTGCGCGGTTGACCGCGGCGCTCATCAGCCCGCCGGGGGCAAGCGCGGTCGTCGGGGTCACCGCCGGCTCGAGCGGGATGATCGTCGGCTCCATCGCGCCGCGGGCGTAGCGGCGGAAGCGAGCCGACACCTGCGGGACCTGCATGGTCTTGGCGACGCGCATCGTGGCACCCGTCTCGGCCTGCACGAGCGGCACGAACTCGTCCTTGCGGGAGTCGTAGAGGTCGGCGGCCTTCTCCAGCAGGTTGGCCCGCTCCTCTGGTGAGGTGCGCGACCACGACTCGAACGCCTCGGCCGCCGCTTCGGTCGCGGCGATCGATTGCTCGACCGAGCCCTGCGGAGCGAGGCCGACGACCTCCTCGGTCGCGGGGTTGACGATCTCGTAGGAGCCGAGCGCCCCATCCTCCCACTTGCCGCCAATACAGATCTGCGCGCTGCTCACCGATCGAACTCCAGTCCGAGCATCTCGATGGCGTTGCCGCGGACGAGCTTGTGGATCACGTCGTCGGGAAGGTTGCCCATCAGCTTGATCGCCGTGTCCTTCGAGTGCGGCCAGGTGCTGTCGGAGTGGGGATAGTCGGTCTCGAAGCAGATGTTGTTCACACCGCACTTCTCGATGTTCTCGAGGCCGTACTCGTCGTCGAAGAAGCAGCCGTAGATCTGTCGGTAGTAGTAGGTGGACGGCGCCTCGGGGACCTTGTCGCCGAACCCGCCCCACGCCCGGTTCTCCTCCCACACCTTGTCGGCGCGCTCGAGGATGTAGGGGATCCACCCGATCTGGCCTTCGCTGTACGCGAGCTTCAGGTTGGGGAACTCGGCGAGCCAACCGCTGAACAACCAATCGGTCATCGAGCTCATGGCGTTGCCGAACGTGAG
>JAIBBP010000054.1 GCA_019694615.1 Microthrixaceae bacterium
TGATGATCTCGACGGCCTCGAAGAAGCGCTCCACCCGCACGCCGGGGGCGTCGTAGGCGATACCCGACTCGTCGTAGTCGGACTTCATCCACCCCGACCCCAACCCGAACTCGACCCGCCCGCCCGAGAGCTGATCGATCGTGGCGATCTCCTTGGCGGTGACGAGCGGGTGCTTGTAGTCGTTGTCCAGCACCAGAGCGCCCACGTTGAGCGTTGTGGTGGCGTCGGCAGCGGCCATCATCGCCGGTACAGGGGCGAGCTGGTCACCGAAATGGTCGGGAAGAAACAACGTCGAGAATCCGCAGTCCTCGACCTTGCGTGCCGTATCGGCCCACGAGAGGCCGGCGATCGGCTGGGCGAACTGGACACCGAATCGAAATCGGCGATCGTGGGCCATGTCATCTCCCGAACAGGTGGCGGTCGGGGAACGTTAGTGCTGAGCGAGTGGCTGCCCCGGGGCGGTGCGATCCGCCCAGTAACCTCGTGGGGCTGTGGTCCCCCCATCACAACGCGGTTCGTCCAGGTCGCGTCCCTCCCCGATTCTCATCGTCACGAGAGCAGCGTTCGCGCTCGCGCTCGGCGCCGTCTCGATCGCGGTGACCATGGCCCTCACCTGGAACCTCGCATCCCAGTCGGGCCAGGCCGCCACCACCGCCGATCGGGGACCGGTCCTGCTGAAGCCCCTAGCGACCCGCTCGATCATCTTCGACCGGAACGGCGCAGAGATGGCGCTCCTGTTCGCCGAGCAGGATCGCCAGGAGGTTCCGCTGTCGGCGGTTCCGGAACTCGTGAAAGACGTCATCGTCACGAGCGAGGACGCTGCGTTCTACGACCACAACGGCATCAACCTGCGGTCGATGGCCCGAGCACTCCACAGCGACATCGATTCCGGAAGCGTGTCCCAGGGCGGTGCGACGATCACCCAGCAGCTCATCAAGAACTCGATCACCGGCGACCACCAGACGCTCGACCGCAAGGTGCGCGAGGCCGTGCTCGCTCTTCAGCTAGAGGAGCAGATGACGAAGGACGAGATCCTCGAGCGCTACCTCAACACCGTGTATCTCGGACACGGGGCGTACGGCGTGGAGGCCGCGTCGGAGACGTACTTCAATCGATCTGTCTCGGATCTGGGCTGGGCGGAGGCAGCGATGCTGGCGTCGCTCATCCCCAACCCGAGCCGGTACGACCCGATCGACAAGCCGGAGGCGGCGAAGGAACGTCGTCGCATCGTGGTTCGTCGCCTCCTGAACGAGAAGGTCGTTGATCAGGCGACCGCTGAGGAGATCAACGACACGCCCGTCCCCGAGCAGGTGTTCGAGCGTTCCACGGCGACGGCGCAGGCCCAGCTCGAAGGCGGCAGCTACTTCTCGGAAACCGTGAAGCAGGTGCTGCTCGATCATCCGTCGCTCGGAGCGACCGCGGAGGAGCGTTACGACGCCGTGTTCACGGGCGGTTTGAGGGTGTACACG
The DNA here is from genome assembly GCA_019694615.1 of Microthrixaceae bacterium. Lineage (GTDB taxonomy): Bacteria > Actinomycetota > Acidimicrobiia > Acidimicrobiales > Microtrichaceae > SSF14. The sequence continues at coordinate 1,470 of JAIBBP010000054.1, forward strand.
ACCTATGACCCCAAGGCGCAACAGGAGGCCGAGGACGCGGTGACGAAGGTTCCCGACTCGGGCGGGAAGTTCTTCACCGGGGTTGCCGCCGTAGCGCCCGATACCGGTGCCGTGCGGGCGATGGTCGGCGGCCCCGATTTCGAGACGTCGAAGGTCAACTACGTGACCCAGGGCTGGCGGCAACCCGGCTCCTCGTTCAAGTTCTTCGTGCTCATGGCCGCGATCGAGGCGGGCTACGTGCCCAACGACACGATCTCGGGGGCGTCCCCGTGCCGCTTCCCCGACCCATCGTCGCCGAAGGGGGTCTACACCGCGACGGGTGGCGGAAAGACGGCTTCGCTCACGAGCCAGACGCAGTCGTCGTCGAACTGCGGTTACCTGCGGCTCGGTCAGACCGTCGGCCTCGATCGAGTCGCCGATCTCGCCAACCGAATGGGCATGTCGACGATCGAGTCCTACACCGGCGACGACGGAACGTCGGCGATTCGGGAGGTCCCGATTCCCTCCGACATCCTCTCGCTGCCGCTCGGCAGCAAGGAGGTCCACCCGGTCAACATGGCGGCGGCGTACGCCGCGGCGGCGAACGACGGTGTGTACAACCCTCCGTACTACATCGACCGGATCACCGACGCGAAGGGCAAGGTGTTGTATGAGCACCGGTCCGAAGGCACCCGTGTCGTGTCGGTCGAGACGGCGAGACTCGTCACCCAGGTACTGGCGAAGAACGTGACCAGCGGTACCGGCCGGAAGGCGAGGCTGGACGAACAGGTCTCCGCCGGCAAGACCGGAACCACCCAGGAGAATGCGGACACCTGGTATGTGGGGTACACCCCCTACCTCGCAACGGCGGTCTGGCTGGGGTCACCGACGGGCCGCGACAAGATCGTCATCAAGGGACGAACGGCATACGGAGCCGACTACACCGCGATCGTGTGGAACGCCTTCAACGAGGCGTACCACGCCGAGTTGACGCCGCTGGATTTCCCGGAGGCGGAGCCGACGCGGAAAGGCAAGGCGATCCGGTATCGCAACAAGCTCGACAGCGGCGTGGCCAGGAAGCCGACGACCACGACGATTCCAGGTCAGGTGATTCCGGGTCTTCCGCCGGCGAGTACGCCGCCTCTGGCGCCCGAACCAGCAGCCGGCGGTTAGTGACCACGCCCTCGGCTGGTAGGTTCCCGCCACCGAATGCCGACGACAGGAGACCGGGTGGACCTCGAACAGCTGTTGGCCTTGCAGGACCTCGACACTCGGGTTGCCCAACTCGAGCACCGTCTCGGCCACGACCCCACCCTGGGGGAGTTGACCGACGCCAGGGCCGCAGTCGCGGCGATCGAGACACAGGAACTCAAGCTGTTCGGTGAACGTGACGCCGTGCGCCAGGAACTCAAGCGCCTTGAGGACGAGGCCGCGACCACCGAGGACAAGATCAGGAAGGTCAACGACACCCTGTACGGCGGCGTCGTGACCGCCCACAAGGAACTCGAGTCGCTCCAGCACGAGCTCGCCATGCTGAAGGAACGCCTCAGCGGTTTCGAGGACCTCGAACTCGAGCAGATGGAGCTCGCGGAGCCACTCGAGGATCGGGCCGCTGTTCTGGCGACGAACAAGCAGCAAGCCCTTGATGTGGTCTCCGACGCCGAGATGGCGGTCACCGCGATGCAGGCGGAGGTGGGCGTCGAACTTGACGATGTCCTGGCGCGCCGGGCCGCCCAGGCAGGAGCCATTGACGCCGCGCTCGTGTCGCAGTACGAGAAGATCCGCGTCGCGAAAGGCGGACAGGGTGCTGCCCGACTTGCCGCAGGGGGCCGATGCGAAGGTTGTCACCTCACGCTGCCGCGAGCCGAGTACGACGCGATCAAGCACTCGGCCGCCGACATCGTTCACCTCTGCCCCGAGTGCGGCCGAATCCTCGTTCGTTCTTGACATGGCCTCGGCCACCTTCGCTCAGGTTCGGTCGCTGCGCTCCCTTCTTTCGCTGCGGTACCGAGGCGTGGACATGGCCTCAGCCACCTTCGCTCACCGGATTGCATCGGCCACCTCCGCTCACCGGATTGCGCCGGCCACCTCCGCTCAGGTTCGTCGCTTCGCTCCTTCTTCCGCTCCGGTACAGGCGCAGGTTCGTCGCTTCGCTCCTTCTTCCGCTTCGGTACCGGCGCAGGTTCGGTCGCTGCGCTCCCTTCTTTCGCTGCGGTACCGAGGCGTGATGGCGCGGTGTTGATCTGGTTTGCCGCGGGCAGTGTGGCGATCGTCTGGACGATCTTCCGGAGCCCTGCGGTCGACTATCGGGTTGTGGCGGTCGGTTCGGTGCTGGCTCTCGTCGAGGTGCCGTTCGGGGTCGGTCCGTTCCAGACGCTGGCGTTCTCCGTCGTCGCTCTCGCCGTAACGATGGGTGTCACCGTCGGCCGGCGACTTCAGCGGCGCCGATGGTTGGGAGTCCCGATCGGGATGTTCCTGCACCTCGTGTTGGACGGCTCGTGGGCGAATCAGGAGGTCTTCTGGTGGCCGTTCACCGGCTGGCGGTTCGCGGACCTACGGTCGCCGGTACTCGATCGCGGTGTCTGGTCGCTGCTGATGGAACTCGGCGGCGTAATGGTCGCGCTCTGGCTCTGGGCCGAGTTCGGTCTCGACGACCCTGAGCGGCGCCGGCGACTCTTGCGGACCGGTCAACTCGATCGCGATCTGATGCGTCAGAAGGGCGCTGCGGCCATGGGGGAGGAGGAACGGTGATCATCGTGGTACGGCACGGCCGGACCGCGGCCAACGCCGCCGGCCTCCTACTCGGTCGATCCGACCCGGAGCTCGACGACGTCGGCAGCTTGCAGGCGCAGCGGGTCGCTTCGGCGCTCGCGGGAGATCCGACGACTCGGGTCGGGCGCGTGCTGTGCTCGCCCCTGCGGCGCACGATCGCAACAGCGGCAGCGATCGGTGATGCCGTCGGCGCTGGGATCGAGGTCGAGGAGCGCGTCATCGAACTCGACTACGGCGACTGGGACGGTACCGCTGTCTCCGATGTGTCAGCGGCGGACTGGGCGACGTGGCGCGCCGACCTCGATTTTGCTCCGCCTCGGGGGGAGTCCTTGTCGCAGCTCGGTGTCCGGGTTCGCTCGGCGTTCGACGATCTCGCCGAGGAGGCGCGGGAGCACGACATCGTGGTGGTGACCCACGTCTCGCCGGTCAAGGCAGCGGTCGCGTGGGCGTTGGGTGTGGGTGACGCACTCGCGTGGCGCATGTTCGTGTCACCCGCATCGATCTCCAGGATCTCGACTGCCGGGCCATCCCCGTCGCTGCACGTCTTCAATGACACGTCCCACCTGACACCCGGCTGAGGGTCGCGGCGCGCCGATTCTCGCTACTGCCGCGGGCGTGCGCCCGAGACGATGCGGAGGCGGGGCAACCCCGTCTCGTCGTCGATCTCGATCTCAACTCGACTGTCGGTGAACACCGCTCCGTTGCGCAATGCGTCGCTCCCTTCGGGACGGTCGATCGATGCAGCAGGACGGAGCGAACGGAAGCGGTCGCGACGACGGGCCCGAGGGGCGTTCCGTGAGTCGGATGGATCAGTCATGGGCCGAGCATCGGCCGATCGGCCCATCGAGCTTGAGTCGCCTTGGTCCGGTACCACCGATTTGGGTGACGAATGTTCAATTCCGGTACGGAACATGCCGACGTTCTCGTCTTGATGGGATCGCCTCAACTCCCGGCGCACGACGGCGCAGGCAACGACCTTGCTGCCATGGCGCGCGCCGGTCTCGACGTGTCCCAGCTCGCAGGTATCGCCGCAGGGCTTCCCGATCTGCTCCTGGTCGTCGATTCGAATGCCACGGCGCTGTGGGCGAACCGCAGTGCGTAGAGGTTCTTCGAGATCTCACTCGCAGCGGGGTTCGGCCTGAT